>JBCBPG010000289.1:0-6015 GCA_039820865.1 Pseudomonadota bacterium | reverse complement strand
GGCGCTTGCGCCCTGGCAAGTCGACCTTGCCAGGGCGGACGGCCCGCGATCGGGGCCGTCCGGGGTGCTGGTTGGGGCTGCGCGGGGCAGCCCCTGGTGGTCCCGGTGGGACCGCCGGGCTCAGTTGGGGGTGAGGGCGTAGATGTCGCCCTGGTCGACGGCGGCATAGAGGCTGCCGTCGGGGCCGAGGACAACCGAGCGGAAGCGCCCGGCGGCCATCGGCAGCGACATCGCGGTCACGTCGTTCACCGACTGGCCGTCCTCGGCGATGTCGATGACGTCGATGCGCATGCCGACCGCCGTGCCGCCGAAGCCGATACCCATGATGCCGACGGCGAGGCGGCCGTTCCAGTCACCCCAGGCATCGCCCTCGAGATAGGCGGCCGAGCTGGTGCCCTGGCTGAGGCCGTTGTTGTTCCAGGCCGGCGGCATCGCGTCCGGGTAGGAGGCGGTGTCGGTCATCGGCATGAACTTCACGCGCTCGGCCGGGTCCATGCCCTCCATCTGGTTGGGCATGTAGCCGCAATAGCCGTCCGGGCAGTCGCCGCGGCCGGCCGTGTTCGGCCGCGGATCCCAGCCGCCGTTGCCGCCGTTCACCAGCACGGTGATCTCGTCCGAGTGCCAGGGGCCGTGCTCGGCCACGACCGGGGTGCCGTCGCCCGGGCGGAAGGCGATGCCCTGCACGTTGCGGTGGCCGTAGGTGTAGACGCGCGGGTCGAAGCCCTCGGGCGGGTTGTTGTCGGCGATCGGGTTGCCGTCGCTGTCGATGCGCAGGACCTTGCCGCCCATCATCGTCGGCGACTGGGGCACCGGGCCGTTATGGGTGTCGCCCGTCGTCAGGTAGAGGTGGCCGTCGGGGCCGAAGCGCACGCGCCCGCCGTTATGCGCGCCCGGCCCGCCGAAGGGGTGCCCGGTCGCCTGCGGCTTGTAGGGCACGTCGTCGACGATATCGACGCGCGAGGTCACGGTGCTCATGTCCTCGGAGAGGGTGAGCTTCATCAGCCGGTTGGTGCCGGGCGCGGTGAGGCTCGAGGTCGAGTAGACGTAGAGGGTGCGGTTCTCGGCAAAGCCGGGATCGACCTCGACGCCCATCATGCCGGCCTGGCCCTCGCAGAAGAGGTCGACGGCGGTGGCGGCATAGCCGGTGGTGCCGGTCATGCCGAGCAGCGCCGTGACGTCGCCCGAGGGCATGCGCACCGAGAGGCCCTTGCACTTCTCGGTGAAGAACATCGTGCCGTCGTCCAGAAAGGCCATGTCCCAGGGGTTCTCGAGCCCCGAGAGGATCGTGGTGTGGCTGAGCGACGGCGTGTCGGCCGTCGCCGGCATGACCGCCATCGCTGCCGCGACCGCCGCGGCCGTCACCGCCGCATGGTGTGTGATTGGGCGCTTCATAGTATTCCTCCCGCGCAACTTTGTTTCGTTTTTGACCTGCATGGTGCAGGCAGTTGGAAACTAGACGAGCGGGTTGAAACTTCAAACGGCGTTGATGACCGCAGACGCCACCGGCGGCCTCAGTTGAAGGTGGCGGCGATGTAGGCGGCGAGGTCGGCGATCTCCTCGTCGGTGAGCTCGATCGCCTGGGCGCGCATCAGCGCGGTGTTCCAGCCCACCTGCTCGCCGCCGCGGTACTGGGTGAGGCGCTGGGCGATGTAGGCGGCGTCGCGCCCGGCGATGGCGGGGAAGCTGGCCAGCCCCTTGCCCGCGCGGCCGTGGCAGTTGACGCAGTTGACGGCGTAGCGCGTCTCGCCCGCGGCGACGTCGCCGGCCGGGTCCTCGGCGCGGGCATCCGGTGCGCCAAGGGTCAGGGCCGCCACGGCGGCGATCGTCAGCATCCGCGTCATCGCGGCATCCTCCCGGGGTCGTTTTTGTTGTGGTGTGAACCGTACGGCCACGCGCCCGGCTGTCAAACCCGGCCGGGAAACCGGCAGCGCATGGTTCGGAAATGGTGCAGCCGGCCGCGGCGGTCGGGGGCCGTTCACGGGGGCCGTTCGCGGGGGCCGTTCGCGGGGGCCGTTCGCGGGGGTCGCCCGGCGGCCTCAGCGCCAGTCGAGGACGACCTTGCCGGTGCGCCCGGAGGCCATGGCCTCGAAGGCGGTGCGGTACTCGGCGACCGGATAGCGGTGGGTGATGACGGCGCGCACGTCGAGGCCGTTCTCCAGCATCGCGAGCATCTTGTACCAGGTCTCGAAGATCTCGCGGCCGTAGACGCCCTTGATGGTGATCGCCTTGAACACGATGCGCGACCAGTCGACCGGCGACTTGCCGGGCGGGATGCCGAGGAGCGCGATGCGCCCGCCCATCACCAGGCTCTCGACCATCTGGTCGAGGGCGGCCTGGTTGCCGCTCATCTCGAGGCCGATGTCGAAGCCCTCCTTCATCCTGAGCCCACCCATCACGCTGCGGAGATCCTCGCGGCTGACATCGACGGTCTGGACGTCGGCGACGCGCCCGGCCAGCGCCAGCCGCTCGGCATTGACGTCGGTGATGACGACATGGCGCGCGCCGACGTGGCGGGCGACGGCGGCGGCCATGATGCCGATGGGCCCGGCGCCGGTGACCAGCACGTCCTCGCCCACGAGGTCGAAGCTGAGCGCGGTGTGCACGGCGTTGCCGAGGGGGTCGAGGATGGCGCCGATCTCGTCGTCGATCGCGTCCGGCAGGGGCACGACGTTGAAGGCCGGCAGCGCGAGGTAGTCGGCGAAGGCGCCGGGGACGTTGACGCCGATGCCGCGCGTCTCGGGGTCGAGGTGGAAGCGCCCGGCGCGCGACTGGCGCGAGGTGCGCCCGATCAGGTGCCCCTCGCCCGAGCAGCGCTGGCCGGGCGCCAGGTCGCGCACGTCGCGGCCGAGGGCCACGATCTCGCCCGCGAACTCGTGGCCGGTGACCAGGGGCACGGGCACCGTGCGCTCGGCCCAGTCGTCCCAGGCCCAGATATGCATGTCGGTCCCGCAGATGCCGGTCTTGGCGACGCGGATCAGCACCTCGTCGGGCCCCGGCTCGGGCACGGCGACATCCTCGGCCCAGAGCCCGGGTTCGGGGCGGGCCTTCACCAGCGCGCGCATGCTCTCGGCCATCGCGGTCTCCCTCGTCGCTCCGCCCTCCCGTAGCGCCGGGCGCGGGTTCGCGGAAGGTGGGGTCGCGCGGGTCGCGGCGGAAGACACGCGCCGCTCACGGCCCCGGGGGGTGCCCTTCGAAAATCCCAAACGCATCGTAAAGTATTGGACAGCGCGCGAATGATCCTCTTGGATGAGGAGAACCGTTGCAGTGCCGCACAATCATGGGCGGCGATGCAGGGGGCGAGCGATCGGTCGCTGCACGGGGGTCAGACCCCGCGGGACGACGGGTCGGGAGGGACGACGACGGGCGCCGAGCGGCGCACCGCCGATCGCAACGACGACAACCACCAGACAGGGAGAGACCGAGATGAAATCGGCGCTTCTTACCGCAACCGCAATCGTGGCCCTCGGCGGCCAGGCCTTCGCGGCCGACATCGTGATCGGCGTGCCCAACTGGGCCTCGGTCAACGCGACGGCGCATGTCCTCAAGGTCGCCATCGAGGAGAACCTCGGCCTCGAGGTCGAGCTGCAGAACGGCACCAACCCGATCGTCTTCGAGGCGATGGACAAGGGCTCGATGCATGTCCACCCGGAAGTGTGGATGCCCAACCAGGAGAACCTGAACAACACCTACGTTGTCGAGAAGGGCAGCGTGGTGATGAACACCAAGCCGGTGCAGGCCGAGCAGGGCATGTGCGTGCCCACCTTCATCGCCGAGGAATTCGGCGTCACCTCGATCGACGACCTGACCGATCCCGAGAAGATGGCGATCTTCGACAGCGACGGCAACGGCATGCCCGAGGTCTGGATCGGCGCCCCCGGCTGGGCCTCGACCAACGTGGAGAAGATCCGCGCCAAGTCCTACGGCTATGACCAGACCATGGAGATGACCGAGTTCGACGAGACGCTCGCCTATGCGAACCTCGCCAGCGCGATCAAGGCCAAGGAGCCCTGGCTCGGCTTCTGCTACAGCCCGCACTACATCTTCGTGCTGCACGACCTGACCGTGCTGGAGGAGCCGGCGCACGACCCGGCGACCTGGAACGTCATCCAGCCGACCGACGATCCCGCCTGGCTGGAGAAGTCGACCGCCTCGACGGCCTGGAACGGCGCGACGCTGCACCTGCACTATGCCAAGTCGCTCGAGGAGAGCCATCCGGAGGTCGCCGCGCTCTTCCAGAACTACCAGATGCCGGCCGAGGCGCTCAGCGCCATGGGCAAGGCGCTGGCGGTCGACGACGAGGACCCCGAGGCGTTCGCCAAGGCCTGGGTGGCCGAGAACGAGGACCTCGTCCTCGACTGGCTGACCCAGTAACCGAGACGATCAGGACCCGCCGCGCCCCCCAGCCGGCGGGTCCTTTCCTTTGAGCGCGAGCGACGGGAGACCGGGTATGAGCGAGGCTGTCGTCAGACTGGATGGCGTCTGGAAGGTCTTCGGCGACCGCGCGCAGGAAGCGCTGGCCGCCGTCAAGGAGGAGGGGCTGTCCAAGCCCGAGGTGCTCGAACGCTATGGCTGCGTGGTCGGCGTTCAGGACGCCAGCTTCGAGGTCGCGCGCGGCGAGATCTTCTGCATCATGGGGCTCTCGGGCTCGGGCAAGTCGACGCTGGTGCGCCACGTCAACCGCCTGATCGACCCGACCGCGGGCACGATCGAGATCATGGGCGAGGACGTCTCGTCGATGACGGCCAAGCAGCTGCGCGCCGTGCGGGCGACGCGCATCGGCATGGTCTTCCAGCACATGGCGCTGATGCCCCACCGCAGCGTGCGCGAGAACGTGGGCTATCCGCTCGAGATCCGGGGCGTGCCCAAGTCCAGGCGCTGGGCGATCTCGGACCACACGCTGGGTCTCGTGAACCTCGACGGCTACGAGGACCGCCTGCCCAAGGAGCTCTCGGGCGGCATGCAGCAGCGCGTCGGCATCGCCCGCGCGCTCGCCTCGGATCCCGAGATCCTGCTGATGGACGAGCCCTTCTCGGCGCTCGACCCGCTGATCCGGCTGCAGCTGCAGGACCAGTTCTCGGCGCTGGTCGCCCAGCTCGGCAAGACCACGCTCTTCATCACCCACGACCTGGACGAGGCGATCCGCATCGGCCACCGGATCGCGATCATGAAGGACGGCGTGATCGTCCAGATCGGCACCGCCGAGCAGATCGTGACCGAGCCGGCCGACGACTATGTCCGCGAGTTCGTGCAGGGCATCTCCAAGCTCAAGCTCGTCAAGGCGCACACGATCATGGCGCCGATCGACGAGTGGAAGGCGCAGAACCCCTCGATGGCCAACGGCGCGCTCGATGCCGCGCCCCGCGCGACCGAGGCCAGCGACCTCGACCACCTGATCGACGTCTCCGCCGATTCCGACGTGCCCGTGGTGATCACCGCGGACGGCGTCGATGTCGGCATCGTCACCAAGCGCCGCCTGCTGCGCGGCATCCAGGGAGGCAAGGAATGAACGCCGCCGCCAAGGACGCCGCCGAAACCGACGAGCCGCAGCGCACCGTCGTCGCCGCCTCGGACATCGAAGTCGACCGCTCGGCGCTGGACGCCTCGATCAAGGAGTTCGCGGGCAAGAACGGTGACTACTACGTCACCAGTTTCCACCGCATCTTCGAAAAGACCTCGGCACTGCCGAACACCTTCAACATGGCGGCCGCGCTGGCCGGGCCCGCCTGGGCGGCCGCGCGCGGCGTCTGGGCGATGTTCTGGGCGTTCCTGATCCTCGAGATCATCGCCGTCGTCCAGATCGGCCGCGGTCTCTGGGGCAACCCCGGCGCCGATTTCACCGAGCGCGCCGAGACCCAGCGCGCCCGCGCCGAACAGTTCCTGGAACGCGCCGAGACCGCGAAGGCCGAGGGCGCCGATCCCACCCGCTTCGAGACGCTGGCCGGCAACCTCACGCGCGCGGCCGAGAACTCCGAGGCACAGGCGGCCGCGGCGGGGGCCGAGGCACGATCGATGCGC
>JBCBPG010000288.1:0-6044 GCA_039820865.1 Pseudomonadota bacterium | reverse complement strand
CGACGACGCTGGCCGATTATCACCTGCCGGTGGCGGGCGACCTGCCGGACATCCGGCTCCTGCACATGGAGACGCCCTCGCCGATCAGCCGCTTCGGCCAGAAGGGCATCGGCGAAAGCGGCGCCATCGGCCCGCCCGCCGCGATCGCGAATGCCGTGAACGACGCGCTCCGCCCCTTTGGCGCGCGGGTGGCCGAGGTGCCGATGACGCCCGAGCGCGTCCTCGCGGCGCTGGCCGAGGCGCTGGCCACGGTCTCGGCGACCGCGCGGCCCATGGCGGGCGGCCAGTCGCTGGGGCCGATGATGAACCTCCGCCTCAGCCGTCCCGCCGCGCTGGTCGACGTCGCCGCGCTGGCGGAGCTTCGCGCGGTCGAGGAGAGGGACGACGCCGTGATCCTGGGCGCCGCGATCACGCATGCCGAGATCGAGGATGGCGCCGTGCCCGATCCGACGCCCGGCTGGCTGGCCGGCGCCGCCGCCAACATCGCCCACCGCGCCGTGCGCAACCGCGGCACGCTGGGCGGCAGCCTGGCCCATGCCGACCCGGCGGCCGACTGGGTGATCGTCATGACCGGTCTCGGCGCCACCGCCATCGTCACCGGGCCCGGCGACGAGGGCGGGGGCGAGCGGCGCGTCGCGATGGAGGCCTTCGTCACCGGGCCCTACCAGACCGCGCTCGGCCCCGGCGAGATCCTGCGCGCCGTCTCGGTCCCGCGCCCGGGCGCGGGCGCGCGCTGGGGCTACTGGAAGTTCATGCGCCAGGTCGGCGAGTTCGCCAAGGCCAGCGCCACGGTGCTGGTCGACCCCGCCCGCGGCGCGCCCCGGGTCGCGCTCGGCGCGCTCGGCCGCCAGCCGCATCTCTTCGACGCCGACACCGCCGAGGCCATCACCGCCGGCCGCCTCGCCCCGCGCGAGGCCGTCGCCGCCGCGCTGCCCGACCGCGACGCCGCGGCGCAGATCCTGAGCGCCACCGCCCTCGCCCGCGCCCTGGAGCAGACATGACCGCCATGGCCCTTCCCCGCGCGCGCGTCGCGATGACGGTCAACGGCCGCCCGGTCGAGGGTGAGGCCGAGCCGCGCACGCATCTCGCCGACTTCCTGCGCGAGACGCTGCTGCTGACCGGCACGCATCTCGGCTGCGAACAGGGCGTCTGCGGCGCGTGCACGGTCATGGTCGACGGCCAGCCCGTGCGCGCCTGCCTGACGCTGGCCGTGGCCTGCGAGGGCGCCGACGTGCGCAGCATCGAGGGCTTCGACGACGATGCGCTGATGGCGCGCCTGCGCGACGCCTTCAGCCGCCATCACGGCCTGCAATGCGGCTACTGCACGCCGGGCATGCTGACCACCGCCTATGACATCGTGCGCCGCCTGCCCGGCGCCGACCGCGAGCGGATCCGGCGCGAGCTCTCCGGCAATCTCTGCCGCTGCACCGGCTATGCCGGCGCCGTCGCCGCGGTCGAGGACGTGCTGGCCGGCGACCCGCCCGCCGCCGCCGTCCAGCCGCTGCCCCGCCGCGCCCCTGTCGCCAGTGCGCCGGTCGTGAGCGCGCCAGCAGCGATCGCCGCGGCGGCGCCCCCGGTGGCGACGCCCGCAGCCGCCATCACCCCGCCCGGGGCGGTCGAAGGCGGCACCCAGCTCACCCGCGAGCTCGACCTCGCGATGAGCCCCGAGGCGCTCTGGGCCCAGGTCTCGGACATCCCCACCATGGTCGCGGCGATCCCCGGCGCCGCGCTCGCGGGGCCGGTCGAGGACAACCGCGCCCGCGGCACCGTCACCGTCGCGCTCGGCCCCCTGCGCGCGCATTTCGACGGCGCGGCGGACTTCGCCCTCGACCCCGCCACGCGGTCGGGCGAGGCGCTCGGCCGCGGCGTCGACCGCCTGACCCGCTCCAGCGTCGACGGTGCGCTGAGCTTCGCGGTCGAACCCGGCGCGGATGCCGGCTCGGCCCGCCTGGCGCTCGCCATGCGCTACGGCCTGCGCGGGCCGCTGGCCCAGGTCGGCCGCCCCGCCATCGTCGCCGAGATCGCCGACCGGATCCTCGGCGACACCGCCGCCGCCCTCGAGGCCCGCGCCACGGGCACCGTCCCGGGCACCGTCCGGGGCACCGCCCCCGGCACCGTCCCGGGCACCGTCACGCCGGAGGCGTCCGGCCCGCTGCGCCTGCTGCCGCTTCTCAGGGCGCTGCTTGCGGGGATATGGAAGGGCAGGAGGCGGCGCCGATGACCGACCTCGCCCTCGACCGCCCGGGAGAGACGACGCCGATGAGCGCCAAGCCGCCCGCCCACGCCGCCGAGGCCCGGGCCAGGATCGACCGCCTGCACGACCGCCCGGGCTTCCTGATCCGCCGGCTGCACCAGATCCACACCGCCCTCTTCGCCGAGGAGTGCGCGGGCGAGACGGTGACCCCGATCATGTACTCCGTCCTCTCGGCGCTGGCCGAGCTGGGGCCCGTCGACCAGACCTCGCTGGCCCAGGCGGTGGCGATCGACAAGACCAACATGGCGGACCTGCTCGAGCGGCTGCGCAAGCGCGGGCTGATCCGCCGACGCACCAGCACCGCCGACCGGCGCGTCCGCATCGCCGCGCTGACCGAGGCCGGGCGCGCGCTGCTCGACCGGATCGACGCGGCCGTCGCCCGGGCGCACCGGCGCACGCTGGAGGACCTGGCGCCCGGTGAGCAGGCGCAGATGATGGCCATGATGCGCCGGATCATCGAGGCCAAGACGGGGTCGCAATCCGGGCCGGAGTCCGGGACTGGCCCGCGCGACGGCACCGTCGGTACCGCGCCCGCCGGGACCGCCGGCCGGTGAGCGTGGAGGGGCCGACCCGGGTCGCCGCCGAACGGCTGCTGGCCGTAGAGCCGGTGCTCCAGGCGATCGCTCCCCTCCGCGACCTTGCCGCCCTGCCGGCGCGGACGCTGCTCCATGCCGGGCCGGCCTACCTCACGCCGGACGAGATCCCCGCGCCCGTCCTGAACGCCGCCACCGCGGCCGCGCGGCTCGAGGGCTGGGCCGGCACCCGCGAGGCGGTGCGCGAGGCCATCGCGACGGGCACCATCGCCCTGTCGCCGGCACAGGACCACGGCGTCGTCACGCCGCTCGCCTTCGTGGCGGGGCCCTCGACCGTCTGCCTCGCCGTCGGCGACCGTGCCCGCCCCGGCGCGGTGAAGATCGCCCCGCTGAACGACGGGCCGCCGCCGCATGGTCTGCGCTTCGGAACGCTGGGCGAGGCGGGCGAGGCGGTGGTCCGGGACCTGGTCTCGGGCACGGGCGCGGCCCTTGCCGCAACGCTGGCCGCGCCCCTGCCGCTGCTGCCGGCGATGGGGCGGGCGCTGGCGGCGGGCGACGATCTCCACGGCCGGGTGAGTGCGATGCAGGCCGAGGTGCTCGCGGGGCTCGCCCCGCCGCGCCCCGCCGCGGTCGAGGCCTACCTTGCCGGCGCCGGCCAGTTCGCCCTCAACGTCGTGATGGCGGCGGCGGCCCTGATGCTCGCGGCGGGCGAAGGGGTCGCGGGCAGCCGTCTCGTCACCGCCTGTGGCGCCAACGGCGTGCGCCTCGGCATCAGGCGCGGCGGTGGCTGGGAGACCGCGCCCGCGACGCGTCCGGTCGGCCCGCGCCTGCCCGGCAAGGAGGGAGCCCGGCCGCAGCCCGCGATCGGCGACAGCGCCGTGATCGACGCGCTGGGCTTCGGCGCGGCGTGCCTGCGCTTCTGCCCGGACCTCGTGGCGGCCCTGGGACCCTGTATCGAGCGCGGCGAGATCGATCCCGGCTTCCTCACCGCCGCCGCGCATGACCCCTTCGTCGCCCGCCATCCCGCCTTCGCGGCCGAGGGCCTGCGCCTCGGCCTCGATCCGGAACGCCCGCGGTCCTGTCTCGGCATCATGCTCGGCATGGTCGAGGAGAGCGGCACCCACGGCCTCATCGGCCGCGGCATCGCCCCCTGGCCCCAGTGATGGCCCAAGTGATGGCCCGAGCGATGGCCCTAGGCTGAACCCAGCGCTGGCCCCGGGGCCTGGCCCTGGCGGTGGTCCCGGTGCGGGCCCATGCGCTGGCCCGGGCACTGGCCCGGGCACTGGCGCCGGGAGAGTGCCGGCGGCCAGGCCTGCCGTCGCGGTCCGTGGTGGCGCCCCGTTCCCCCGATGCTCGCGCTCCCCCCCGCGTCAGGATACGACCGACTCGCTGAACCAGCGACTAACGTCGGTCGCGCCGTTGCCGCCCTTGGCGAACCTGCGTTCGCCGAATGGTCATGCTTTCCGGTCAAGTATGACGCGGGAGGGGGCGAGCCCCGGCATCAGTCCCGGCCCCTACACCCGGCCCCTACACCCGGCCTGTACCCCCACAGCCTGTACCAGCGCACGACCCCGGTCCTCACCCCTCAGGCCTGTCCTGTGGGCTGTCCGGCGGCAGGGGGATGAGCGGGTCGGGCAGGGCGATGTTCCCGCCGTCGAGGCGCACGGCGTAGCGGCGGAGGGGGGGCAGGCTCCAGCCGCCGGCACAGGCGCCGTCGGTCAGGCGGAAGCGGGCCATGTGATGGGGGCATTGCAGCAGGCCATCCTCGGTCATCCGGCCGCCCGCCAGCCGGGCGAACTGGTGGGGGCAGAGGCCCTGGACGGCCAGCACGCCGTCGCCCTGGCGTATCAGCAGCACCAGCTCGCGCCCGACCGCGACGTCGTGCAGCCCCGTCCCGTCCAGGTCCGCGAGGCTCGCCACCCGCTGCCAGCCGCCCTCGCCCATGTCAGAGCCCCATATACGCCTCGCGCACCCGCGGGTCGTCGCCAAGCGTCTCGGTCGGGCCGGCCATCGTGGTGCGGCCGATCTCGATGACGAAGGCGTGGCGGGCGACCTCGAAGGCGGTCATCACGTCCTGCTCGACCAGCAGGATCGTCAAGCCCTTGGCGTTGATCTCGACCAGTGCCTCGCTCAGCCGCTCGACCAGCCGGGGCGCGAGGCCGAGGGACAGTTCGTCGATCATCAGGAGCCGCGGGCGCGCCATCAGCCCGCGTCCGATCGCGCACATCTGCTGCTCGCCGCCCGACAGCGTGGTCGCGTCCTGTCGCGCGCGCTCGGCCAGGATGGGGAACAGCGCCTCGACATAGGCGAGATCCTCGGCGATCCCCTCGGGGTCGTTGCGGAGATAGGCGCCGAGCAGCAGGTTGTCGCGCACCGAGAGGCCCTTGAAGAGCCGCCGTCCCTCCGGCACATGCGCCACGCCTCGGCCGAGCACCGCGTCTGGTGCGGCCCCGCCGATCTCCTCGCCCGCAAAGCGGATCCGGCCCGCGCGCGGCGCGATCAGGCCCGAGACGGTGCGCAGCAGCGTGGTCTTGCCCGCCCCGTTCGAGCCCACGACGCAGGCGATCTCGCCCTCGGCGACCGCGAGGCTGACGTCCCACAGCACCTGCACGTCGCCATAGCCCGACTGCAGGCCCTCGATCTCCAGCAGTGCCTCAGCCATGGGCGGCTCCCGTGGCGGCCTCGGCGGCGAAGCGGGCGGCGAACTTGGGGCCGAGATAGGCCTCGATCACCCGGGGGTCGGCGACCAGCGCGCGGGGCTCGCCCTCGGCGATCAGCTCGCCATGGTGCAGGACCAGCAGGCGCTCCGAGACGGAGAGGACGACCTTCATCAGGTGCTCGATGATCAGGATCGTCACGCCGCGCCCCGCGATCTGGCGGATCAGCGCGAGCGCGCCGTCGATCTCGGCCGGGTTGAGACCGGCGTTCACCTCGTCCAGCAGCAGCACGCGCGGGCGCATCGCCAGGCTCTTGGCCAGCTCCAGGCGCTTGCGGTTGGGCAGCGTCAGCGCCGAGGCGGGCGTATCGGCGACGGTGTCGAGACCGACGAAGGCGAGTTCGCGTGCCGCCGCCTCGCGCGCCTCGGCCATCGAGCCGGCGGCGCCCGCGAAGACGGCCCCCGCGGCGACGTTCTCCAGCTCCGTCATCTTGGGGAAGGGCTGGACGATCTGGAAGGTCCGCGCGAGGCCCCGGCGCGCGGCCTCGAAGGGGAGCTGGGCGGTCACTTCCCGCCCCTCGAACACCACGCGCCCGGCGCT
>JBCBPG010000287.1:0-6044 GCA_039820865.1 Pseudomonadota bacterium | reverse complement strand
TGGCGCGGCGATGCGGGCACGGCGCCGGCCTTCGCGCCGCGGCTGCTGGGCTCGGCCGAGCATTTCGACCGCGACGGCCATGGCGAGAACCTGTCGGACAACCTCGGCGTCGAGGGGCCGACGGATGAGCCCGCGATCCTGGCCGCCCGCGCGCGGCGGCGGCGCAACCTGATGGCGACGCTGATGCTGAGCCAGGGGACGCCGATGATCCTCTCGGGTGACGAGGTGGCCAACAGCCAGGGCGGCAACAACAACGCCTACTGCCAGGACAACGCGATCGGCTGGGTCGACTGGTCCGGACTGGGCGATCCGGCGCGGGACATGACGGGTTTCGTGGCGCGGCTGGCGGCGTTGCGGCGCGCGCATCCGGCGCTGCGCCAGCGGCGGTTCCTGCATGCGCGCCTGCGCGCGGACGGCCTGCCGGACGTTGTCTGGGCCACGCCCGGAGGGGCCGCGCCCGACTGGCACGACGCGGACCTCGCGCGGCTGACGCTGCTCAAGCGCGGCTCGGCCGATGCGGGGCCGGCGACGGCGACCGACGACACGGTGCTGATCGCGGTCAACCGCACGGCCGAGCAGGCAGCCCTCGCCCTGCCCGACCCGCCCGCGGGCCAGCGCTGGTGGCGCGAGATCGACACCGCCGCGCCCGACGACCCGCCCGCCCCCGACGGCCCGGCCGGGACGCTGGCCCCCGACAGCATCGCGGCCTTCGCACTCCGCGGCGCCGCCGACAGCCCCGATGCCGACAGAACCAGTGTTGGCAGCCCCAGCGCCGACAGCCCCGGCGCCGACAGAACCAGTGCCGAGACCGGCAAGGACATCCCATGACCGAGCCGCTGATCGCCCTGGCCGCACGCCACGGCGTCCTCGACCACTGGTACGACATCGCCGGCACCCGCCATGACACGACGCCCGAGACCGCGCTGGCGCTGATGCGCGCGATGGGCGTGATCGGCGACGCGGCCGAGGCGCCCGAACGGCTGGCCGCGGCCGATGCCGGCGAGGGCACGCGCACCCTGCCCCATGCCGTCGTCACCACGGCCGAGGAACCGGGTCGCCTGCCGCTGGCGCCCGACGCGGCCTGGCGGGTCGTCGGCGAGGATGGCGCAGCGCTGGCCGAGGGCCGCGGCCCCGACCTGCCCGCGCTGGCGATGGGGCTGCACCGGCTCGAGACCGCCGGTACCGGTGCCCTGCTGGTCGCAGCCCCCCCGCGCGCGCCGACGGTCGAGGCGCTGGCCGGGCGCGCCCGGATCTGGGGCGCGACGGGCGCGCTTCACGGGCTCTGGCAGGGGGCGCAGGCCACGCGCGGCGCCCGGGGCCGCTATGACGATCTCGGCGCCGCGGCGACCGCGCTGGGCAGCGCCGGCGCCGCCTTCCTCGGCATCAACCCGGTCCACGCCCTCGGCACCGCGCATGGCGGCTACAGCCCCTATTCGCCCAGCCATCGCGGCTTCCTCGACACCCGCGCCATCCCGGTCGAGGGCCTTGCGCCCGCGCCGGGCGCCCTGATCGACCACCATGCCGACCGCGCGGCCCATGACGCGGCGCTGCGCGCCCGCTTCGCCGCCGCCGACGCGGCCGAGCACGCGGCGCTGGCCGCCTTCCGCGCCCGTCACGGCACGGCGCTGGAGGCCTTCGCGCTGTTCGAGGCCCTGTCGCTGGTCCACGGCCCCGACTGGACAGGCTGGCCGGCGGGGCTGGAGCATCCCGACGCTCCCGGCGCCCGCGCCTTCGCCGCCGCGGAGCCGGACGAGATCGCCTTCCACGCCTGGGCGCAGATGGCCGCCGACCGCGCCCTCGGCGCCGCGCAACGGGCGGCGAAGGCCGCGGGCATGGCGCTCGGCCTCTACACCGACCTCGCGGTCGGCGTCCGCCCCGACGGGGCCGAGGTCTGGGCGCGCCCCGGCGTCTTCGCCCGCGGCGTCTCGCTCGGCGCACCGCCTGACATGTTCAGCCCCGACGGCCAGGCCTGGGGGCTCGCGCCCTTCAGCCCGCCGGGCCTGCGCGCCGACGGCTACGCCGCCTTCGTCGAGACCATCCGCGCCGCCGTCGCCCATGCGGGGCTCTTGCGCATCGACCACGTGCTCGGCCTCGTCCGCGGCTTCTGGGTACCCGATGACGGCACGCCCGGCGGCTATGTCCGCGCCGATACCGAGGTGCTGATGGCCATCCTGCAGCTCGAGGCCACGCGCGCCGGCGCCGTCATCGTGGGCGAGGACCTCGGCGTCGTGCCGGAGGGCCTGCGCGAAGACATGGCCGAACGCGCGCTCTACGGCTGCTCGGTCGCGATGTACGAGAAGTGGGAGGGCCGGATCCGCGCCCCGTGGCACCACCGCGCCGCCACGCTGGCCAGCTTCGGCACCCACGACACGCCCACGCTGGCCGGCTGGTGGGCCGAGAGCGACATCGACTGGCGCGAGCGCCTCGGCCACACGCCGCCCGAGGCCTGTGCCGACATGCGCGCCGAACGCGCCTGGGATCGCAGGGTGCTCTGCTGGCTGATGGCCGAGGCCGCGGTCCTGCCCGGGGGCATCGACGCCGACGCCCCGCCGGCCGCGATCGACACCGCCCTGATCGAGGCGGTCCACGCGCTCGTCGCCCGCTCCGCGGCCGCCATGGTCGCCGTGCAGGTCGACGACGCCCTCGGCACGGTCGAGCAGGCCAACATCCCCGGCACCACCGACGAGCACCCCAACTGGCGCCGCCGCCACGCCGTGGCCGCCGGGGCCCTCGGCACGCATCCCGCGATCCGCCGCATCGCCGGCATCATGCGCGCCAACGACCGCGCCTGACCCGACCGCGCCCATCCCGCCGCGCCCGTCCCGCCGGCCCCATCCCACCGGCCCGATCCCGCTGCGCCCATCCCCACTGCTGCGGGAAACCGCCCGCCCCGCAGAAACCCCGCAACAGCGTCGCGGCGACCAGCCGCGACACCGCCTGGCTGGCCCGCGCCCGGCCGGTCAGACCTGGGACCAGCCGCCGTCGACGACGAGATCGGTGCCGGTGACATAGGCGCTCTCGGCGCTGGCCAGGAAGAGGGCAGCGTCGGCCATCTCGCGGGGCGTGCCCTCGCGCCCGAGGGGCGCCTGCGCGACGACCATCTGGACGAAGCCCTCCGAGCCCTCCTCGCCCACATTGGTCGCCGCCTGGAAACCGGTGCGCACGATGCCGGGCGAGAGGGTGTTGACGCGGATCCCGCGCGGCGCCAGCTCGGCGGCAAGGGAGCGCGCGAAGGAGCGTATCGCCGCCTTGGACGCGAAGTAGACCGAGCCCATGGCGACGCCCTTGCCGCTCACGGCCGAGGCGTTCAGCACGACGCTCGCCCCCTCGGCCAGCACGCCCTCGAGTGCCTGGAGGGTGAAGAACACGCCCTTGACGTTGGTGGCGAACTGCGCGTCGAAGGCGGCCTCGTCGATCGCGCCGAGCGGGCCGAAGACGCCCGAGCCGGCATTGGCGAAGACGATGTCGACACGGCCGAAGGCCGCCTTCGCCTCGGCCGCCAGGCGGTGGAGATCGCCCATGCGCACGACATCGGCGACGACGCCGCGCGCGCGCGGGCCCAGCGCCTCGACCGCGGCGTCGAGCCGCGCCGCGTTGCGCCCGGTCACGATCACCTCGGCGCCCTCCTCGACAAAGCGGCGCGCGGTCTCGAAGCCGATGCCGCTGGTGGCGCCGGTGATGACGGCGCGCCTGCCGGCAAGCCGTCCCGGCACGGTGGCGGCGGCGGTCGCGGAACGCGTATCGGTATCGCTCATGGTCTGTCCTCCGGTCGCACGGCGCGTCCGGCGCCGGCATTGCGTTTCATACCGATTGGTATTTAATTGCCTGAACGGATGGTCAAGGGGTTTTCATACCGAATGGTACAGAAAAATCTGGGCAGCGGCGGGCGCCGGCGGGGGCGGCCGCGTGGCTTCGATCCCGACACCGCGCTCGGGCGCGCGGTCGGCGTCTTCTGGGCCAAGGGCTACGACGGGGCCTCGATGGCCGAGCTGACCGCGGCGACGGGCCTGTCCAAGCCCAGCCTCTACGCCGCCTTCGGCGACAAGGAGGCCCTGTTCGCCAGCGCGATCGAGCGCTACGGCGCCACCGTCTACGAACCCGCGGTCGCCGCGTTCGAGGCCGAGGGGGACATCAGGGCGGGCGCGCGGGCGCTGATGGACGGGGCACGCGGGCTCGCCCTCGGCGCCGGCACCGCGGAGGCCTGCCCGCGCGGCTGCCTGCTGTTCTCGGCCGCGGCGACGGTCGCGCCGGCGCTGGAGGGGGTCGGCCCTCGCGTGAGCGCGATCCTCGATGCGATGGCCGGCCGCCTCGCCGCGCGCCTGGCCCGCGCGGTCGAGGACGGCAGCCTCGCGCCGGTGCCGCCGCCCGAAACCCGCGCGCTCATGCTGGTCGACGCGATGTCGGGCCAGGCGATCCGCGCCCGTCTCGGCGTGCCGGCCGACCGCCTGGCCGCCGAGGCCGAGGCCAGCCTGTCCGTCGTCCTGACCTGAAACGGCAGCGCCTCCGCGTGGTACGCCCGGAGGCGGCCTGACGGGGGGCGACAACCTGACGACACGGTTTTTTCGTGCATGGGCCTTCTACTCGGGTGGTGCGGCGCGGTAAACGAGGCGCGGCGAGCGCTGACCCTTTCGCGGTTCAGCGCATGCGGGGCACCGTCCGGGGGGCGGGGCCGCAGCCGCGCCCGGAGGAGCAGGACGATGAACGAGATCGAGCGGATCGAGCCCTTGGCCCGGGCGACCGGCGAAGTCAGTGCGGAAACGCTGCGCACCGAGATCGGCTATCACCTCGTCTACTCGATCGGCAAGGATCCGGCCGCGGCCAGCCTGTCGGACTGGCGCCTGGCGCTCAGCCGCGCGATCCGCGACCGCGTGATGGCGCCCTGGTTCGCCACGACGCGCCGGATCTACGAGGGCGACCGCAAGCGCATCTACTACCTGTCGATGGAGTTCCTGATCGGCCGCCTGCTCGAGGACGCCGTCATGAACCTCGGGCTCGAGGAGGCCGCGCGCGCGGCGATGGAGGCGCATGGCGTCGACTACGATGCCGCGCTCAAGGACGAGCCGGACGCCGCCCTCGGCAATGGCGGTCTCGGCCGGCTCGCCGCCTGCTTCATGGATTCGATGGCCACCGTCGGGGTGCCTGCGCATGGCTACGGCATCCGCTACGACCACGGCCTGTTCCGCCAGTCCTTCCGCGACGGCTGGCAGCACGAGGAGCCCGAGGACTGGCTGATCAACCAGCACCCCTGGGAGTTCGAGCGGCCCGAGGCGCGCTATCCCGTCGGCTTCGGCGGCCATGTCGAGAGCGAGGGCGGCAAGGCGCGCTGGCACCAGCACGAGACGGTGCTGGCCGCGGCCTACGACACGCCGACGCCGGGCTGGCGGGCCCAGCATGTCAACACGCTCCGCCTCTGGTCGGCCAAGCCCACGCGGGTGTTCGAGCTCGAGCCCTTCAACCGCGGCGACTTCATCGGTGCCGCCGCCCCCGCGGTGCTGGCCGAGACGATCAGCCGGGTGCTCTACCCCGACGACACGACGCCCCAGGGCAAGGAGCTCCGCCTCAAGCAGGAGTACTTCTTCACCGCCGCGTCGCTGGCCGACATCCTGCGCCGCTTCTTTGCCAGCCACGACAATCCCGCGCGGCTGCCGGAGCTGGTGGCGATCCAGCTCAACGACACCCATCCCGCGATCGCGGGGCCCGAGCTGGTGCGCCTGCTGATGGACCGCCACGGCCAGGACTTCGACTCGGCTTTTGCCATTGCGCGCAAGGTGTTGAACTATACCAACCACACCCTGATGCCCGAGGCGCTTGAGCGCTGGCCGGTCGACGTGATGGCGCGGGTGCTGCCGCGCCACATGCAGCTGATCGAGGCGATGGACGCGGCCCACGCGGCCGAGTGCCGGGCCCGCGGGGCCGAGCGGCCCGAGGCGGCGGTGGCGCTGGCGCATGGCGAGGTGCGGATGGGCAACCTGGCCTTCATCGCCGCCAACCGGGTGAACGGGGTCTCGGCGCTGCATACCGAGCTGATGAAGCGCACCGTCTTC
>JBCBPG010000286.1:0-6050 GCA_039820865.1 Pseudomonadota bacterium | reverse complement strand
GCTCAGACGTGCTGGCCGCCGTTGATCTCGATCTCGGTGCCGGTGACGTAGCTCGAGGCGGGGCTGCAGAGGTACTCGATGACGGCGGCGACCTCGTCGGGCTGGCCGAGACGGCGGAGCGGGATCCCCGCCGCCAGTTCCTCGGTGCCGGGCGACAGGATCGCCGTCTCGATCTCGCCGGGCGCGATGGCGTTCACGCGAATGCCGTGGGGCCCGAAGTCATGCGCCATCTCGCGGGTCAGCGCCGCGAGCGCGGCCTTCGAGGTCGCATAGGCCGCGCCCGCGAAGGGGTGCACGCGGCCGCCGGCGATCGAGGTCACGTTGACCACCGCGCCGCCTGCCGCCTTGAGCTCGCTGAACAGCCCGCGCGCCAGCACGATCGCCGCGAAGAAATTGACGTGGAACACCCGCCCCCAGTCGCGGAGGTCGGTATCGAGGGTGTTGAGCCGCGCGCCCTCCGGCCCCTTGGGCGAGATGCCGGCATTGTTGACCAGCGCCTCGAGCCGCGCGGGCCCGTCGGGGGTGGCAAGGCGGCGGCGGACCTCCTCGACCGCCTCGATCGTCGACTGGGGCGAAGCGAGGTCGAGCTGGATGTGATCCTCCTCGCCCGCAGGCCAGGGGCAGTTCTCCGGGAAGGCGTGGCGCGAGCAGGTGATCACCCGCCAGCCCGCCGCCGAGAACCGCTTGACCGTCGCATGTCCGATCCCGCGCGAGGCGCCGGTGAGAAGGAGCGTCGGCCGCCGTCCCGGCTCACCCTGCGCCGGAGCGGGGGCCGGATCGCTGGTGGTGTGGTCCTGCATGGCGCCCTCCGCGGCCGGCTGCGCCATCAGGGTGGCGCGCGCCGGCGGCCGACACAAGGGGCGCGCGGGAACACGGGCACCCGGCTTGATTGCCGGGCGGCGCCGTCGTGTAGTCGGCGCGACGCGCTTCATCCTGCGAGGCCCCGATGACCGAGACCGCCCCAGGGACCGCCCCAGGGACTGACCCAAGGCGCCCCGCGCCCGCCCCGCTCTGCCGCAGCGCGACGGCGCCCGACGGCCCCGCGATCAGCCGCATCCACGCCGAGGGCCTCGCCACCGGCCACGCCTCCTTCCGCGAGACCCCCTATGCCGCCGCCGACGCCTGGCGCACCGCCCCGCCCGGCCTCCTGCGCGTCGCCGTCCTCGAGGGCGAGGTCGCGGCCTGGGCCGGCGTCACGCCGACATCCGACCGCTGCACCTATGCCGGCGTCGGCGAGGCCAGCCTCTACGTCGCCGCAGAAGCGCGCGGCCGGGGCCTCGGCGCTTTCCTTCTCGCCGATCTCGTCGCGGCGAGCGAGACGGCAGGGTTCTGGACGCTGATCGCGCAGATCTTTCCGGAGAACACAGCCAGCCTCGCCCTCTTCCGCCGCCACGGCTTCGCCACGCTCGGCACCCGCCGCCGCCTCGGCCGCATGTCCTACGGCCCCCGTGCGGGCCAATGGCGCGACGTCGTCGCCCTCGAACGGCGAAGCCCGACCGTCGGCATCGACACGCCCTAGAGCATTTTCCAGCCAGACTGACTCAGTCTGGCGACAAGAAAATGCGGCAATCAAAACCACCTCGCGCGCGAGACCTGACGCAGTCAGGTCGGCAAGCGCTCTAGCGGGGCTGGCGGGCGGGCAGGCGGCGCGCCGCAGGCGCGGCACTGGGCGCGCGCCAGCCCCGCTTCCAGACCTCCTCAGGGGTGGAGGCGCTGCACCGCCCAGTCGGCGCTGTCCGGCGCCGCCCTTGTCCAGCGGAAGCGGTCGTGCAGGCGGAAGGCGCCGTCGGCCCAGAACTCGATCTCGACGGGACGGATCCGGAAGCCGCCCCAGTGCGGCGGGCGGGGCGGGCTCAGGGGATGGCGCGCGGCGGTCGCGGCGACCTTCGTCATCAGCGCGGCCCGGCTCTCCAGCGGGCGCGACTGGTCCGAGGCCCAGGCGCCGATGCGGCTGCGATAGGCGCGGCTGGCATAGTAGGCGTCGGCCTGGTCGCCCTCGACCCGCTCGACGGGGCCGCGCACGCGGACCTGGCGGCGCAGCGACTTCCAGTGCATGACGCCCGCCGCCTGCGGGTTGGCCGCGAGCTCCCGTCCCTTGGCGCCCTCGAAATTGGTGTAGAAGACGAAGCCGCCCGCGGTCTGGTCCGCCTCGATCTCCTTCAACAGCACCATGCGCACGTTGGGCAGACCGCCCTCGTCCGCGGTGGCGAGCGCGATGGCGTTGGCGTCCTCGGGCTCGGCCTTCCACGCCTCCGCCAGCCAGGCGCCGGCCAGCGCATAGGGCGCCTCGGCGGCGAAGATGCCGGTGGGGCGGGTGGCGCGGTCGGAGGCGCTCGGCTCAGGGTTGGTGGCGGGATCGACGGTGTCGGTCATCGGCTTTCCTCCGGCCCCTCATCTACGCCCCGCCCCGTGGCCCGCCAAGGGGCCCGCGGCGCCGCGGCGCGGGTTCGGGCGGCCGACCGCCGGCCTGCAAACCGGCGCCTCTCCTGCCCTTGCGGCACGGCGCCGGGCGCCGCCTGCCCGGCTTGATGCCCCCGCCGAGTTCCCCTACACGGCATGTCCGGCCCCCCGCGGGCCTGTCTGGGAGGCAAGGCGATGGCTGAGACGAGCGGGCTTATGGCGGGCAAGCGCGGCCTGGTTCTGGGCGTCGCCAACGACCGCTCGATCGCCTGGGGCATCGCCAAGCACTGCGCCGACCACGGGGCCGAGCTCGCCTTCACCTACCAGGGCGAGGCGCTGGAGAAGCGCGTGCGCCCGCTGGCCGAGAGCGTGGGCTCGCCGATCGTGATGCCCTGCGACGTGACCGACGCCGCCTCGATGGATGCGGTGTTCGCGAAGGTGCGCGAGACCTGGGGACGGCTCGACTTTCTCGTCCACGCCGTCGCCTATGCCGACAAGAACGAGCTCAAGGGCCGCTATCTCGACACTTCCGAGGACAACTTCACGCGCTCGCTGCTGATCTCCTGCTACTCGTTCACCGCACTCGCCCAGCGGGCCGAGCCGCTGATGACCGAGGGCGGGAGCCTGCTGACGCTCACCTATTACGGCGCCGAGCGGGTGATGCCGCATTACAACGTCATGGGCGTGGCCAAGGCGGCGCTCGAGGCCTCGGTGCGCTATCTCGCCGCCGATCTCGGCCGCCAGGACATCCGGGTGAACGCGCTCTCGGCGGGGCCGATCAAGACGCTGGCGGCCTCGGGCATCGGCGACTTCCGGCTGATCCTCAAGTGGAACGAGCTGAACGCGCCGATGCGCCGCAATGTCAGCCAGGACGATGTCGGCAAGGCGGGCTTCTACCTGCTCTCGGACCTCTCCTCGGGCGTGACGGGCGAGGTGCATCATGTCGATTGCGGCTATCACGTCGTCGGCATGAAGGCCGAGGACGCGCCCGACATCGCGCTCGCCCGCGACTGACCGGCACGCGCCGCCCCACGCCCCCTGACCGACCATCGGTGATGCCCTGACGGCCGTGCCCTGCGCGCGCCGCAGCTGTCCCGTTTCCGAGCAGTTGCAGCAGGTCGCGCCCTACTCTTCGCTACTGCAAATAAAGCCATGAGCGACTTTGGCGTGCAAGTTCAGGCGCGTCGGTTCAGCGCGACTTGGCGTTGAATGTGACGCGGATCACAGTCATCTCTCCGTTCAACTTCCCAGCAGTGAAATTCCCGCATAGCGTGTGACGTATCGGAACGAGACATAATTTCGGGGAAAGGAGCTTCCGATGTCCGTGCACTGCGGCTGTCGTATCGACGGCCTCTGGGCGAACAACGAGCGATCGAATGCCTGGGTCTGGGTCCGCAATCGCGGCTGGCGCAAGCTCGACGATCGCAACGATGACGCCTGTACCAACCTGCTGGCCTACGCCGCCATGGCCAAGGAGACCGGCCGCGAGATCTCGCTCCACGAGGAGACCCGCGGCGGCCGGCGCTATCTCACCGAGATGTACGACTTCGAGAACGGCTATGTCGGGCCGACCTTCGACGTCTCGTTCTCGGTGAGCGAATGCGTCTATGGCTGGACCGCCGCCTACGAGCAGCGGGGCAGCTACATCACCGTGCGCGTCCGGCTGGACTTCGATGCCGGCATCAGCGCGACCGAGCAGCAGACGCTGCGCGACACCTGGCAGACGGGCATCGAGCAGAAATGGTCGAACCGCTTCCGCTGTTGCGACGGCAACGACTGTTCGGATGCCTGCCTGCTGCAGTTCCGGGTCCAGTGGGTGACCTCGAACCAGCATCACCGCGTGCGGGTGCGCCGCGGCCCCGGGCGGTCGAACATGACCCTCTGGGACACCAACGACACCGGCGATGTCGCGTCCCACGAGTTCGGCCACATGCTGGGGCACCCGGACGAGTACAACGACACGACCTGCCCGGACCGCAGCCCGGTCAACACGGGCACGGTGATGGACGACAATACCGAGGTGGTCGAGCGGCTCTGCGAGCCCTTCTGCGACCGCCACGACCTCAACGCCGAACCGGCCTGACAGGGAGGACGACATGGTCGACGAACCCAAGGCCAGCCCGGGCGGCGGGCCTGCCGTGCCGGGCGAACTGGCCGAGCGGCTCTACCGCCTCGCCACCGACCCGGCGGCGCGCCGCGCCTCGGGGCTCAAGCTCGCCATCGAGGGCGGCGTCGCGGCCGAGCGCTTCAAGCTCGACATCGATGCCCGCGGCGACGGGGAGATGAGCTGCGACATCGACTGCGCGATCACCCACCGCAAGGCGGCGGGCAAGGGGCTGCGCATCGATCCCGAGCGCGTGACCGAGGTCTTCCGCGACCTCGATGCCGACATGCTGGCGGCGCTCGGCGAGCGCCAGGGCGGCTTTCCGCCCTGCAGCCTGATCGGCCGGCTCGACCTCGATCTCGAGGGCGAGGCCGTCACGGGCTTCTTCATGGCCGACGAGGAGCAGGCCCGCGAGGCCGGCTACGAGATGCCACCACCGCTGAGGAAGGCCGTGCACATGCTCTACGAGGAGGCCGAGAAGGGCCTCGGCGTCGGCAGCGTGCGCCCCTGAAGCGCCTCTCGCGCGCCCCTCGAGCGACGATCCCCTGGGACGCGCCGGCAGAACCCGCGCATCCGCGCATGCATCAAGGAGTAGACGACAATGGCTTGGCACAACGGCAAGAAGGTCACCGCGCTCTGGGCGAACCACGAGCGGTCGAACGCCTGGGGCTATATCGACGGCGCCTGGCGCAAGTTCGAGGACGACCACGACGACGCCTGCACGAATTTCGCGATCCTCTGCGCCCACGCCAAGGCGGGCAATCGCAACGTGAACGCGCGTATCGAGAGCAACCGCCTCAAAGAAATCTACGTGTGGTGAGGGCGCGATGACCGACAAGGACAACGACAAGGACGACGGCGGGGGCGGGCGCGAGAGCCCCGCCGAGGCGGCGATGCGCCTCGCCTCGACCCGCTTTGCCGGCGTGGCCGCGGCGCTGGCCGCCAATCCGCGGCTGGCCGATGCGCTGATCGCCCGGCCCGACGTGATCGAGAAGCTGGCCGTGCGGCCGGACCTGATCGACACCGTCATCGTCACGCCCGGCGGGGGTGACGACAAGGGCGATGCCGGGGACGCGGGCGGCACCGGGGGTCCGGATGCCGAGGGCGGCAGGACCGACACGGTCATCCGCCGGGTCGAGCCTGCCCGCGGCCTGCCGGCCAAGCTCAGCAACAGCGAGGTCGCGCGCCTCGCCGAGGGCGTCGTCGAGCGGGGCCTCGCGGTCAGGCTCGCCTCGCAGCCGATGGTCAAGGTGGCCCGGCCCGACACGGCCGTCGCGGCGCGCTTCTCGCCGGTGACGATCGAGGCGGGCGAGCTTGAGCTGGTCGCCGACCTCAAGCTCACGCGTGAGCCGGTGGGCTTCCTCAAGGCGCTCGACCGCGCGGCGCTGACGGACGACCGCTTCGGCGTGATCCGCGACGCCTTCGACACCGCGAAGGCCACGCCGCGCCTCGAGCCCGAGGGCTGAGAACAGGCGGGGCCGCGGCCGGGGCATCGCGCCCGGGCCGCGGCCCCGTCACTGCCCGGATCCGCACCCTTCGGGATCAG
>JBCBPG010000285.1:0-6051 GCA_039820865.1 Pseudomonadota bacterium | reverse complement strand
CTTGCCCACATCGAAAACGACGGTCATTCGGCGGCCTCCTGGGGGGCGATGCGGGCCTCGGCCTCGGCGCGCAGGCGCCGGATCAGCTGCAGCTCGGACTGGAAATCGACGTAGTGGGGCAGCTTTATGTGCTCGAGGAACCCCATCGCCTGGACGTTGTCGCCGTGGGAGATGGCGAACTCCTCGTCCTGCGCCGGCGCGCCCGAGAAGTCCTCGCCCAGCTCCTGCCAGCGCAGCGCCCGGTCGACCAGCGCCATGCCCAGCGCCTTGCGCTCGCCGTGCCCGAAGACCAGGCCATAGCCGCGCGTGAACTGCGGCGGCTCGGTCCTGGAGCCCTGGAACTGGTTCACCGTCTCGCACTCGGTCAGCGTGATCTCGGCGATGGCGACCGAGAAGCCGAGCTCCGGGATCTCGATCTCGACCGTCGCCAGGCCGACGCGCAGCTCGCCCACGAAGGCATGCGTCCGCCCGAAGCCGCGCTGGGTGGAATAGGCGAGGCCCAGCAGCCAGCCCTCGTCCGCCCGCGCCAGCGCCTGCAGCCGGCGCTGGCGGTCCATCGGAAAGGCGGCGGGCTCGCGGGTGAGATCGCCGGGGGCCTCGTCGCCCTCGGGCATCGCCTCGATCAGCCCCTCGCGGTCGAGGAAGCCCATGACATGGGGCATCGGATCGGGGTCTGCCTCGGCCCGCGGCGCCTCGGGCGCGAGACCTTCGGCGGCGAGGGCAAAGTCGATCAGGCGGTGCGTGTAGTCGAAGGTCGGCCCCAGCACCTGGCCCCCGGGCAGGTCCTTGTAGGTGGCCGAGATCCGGCGGACACAGCGCATCGCGCCCGTGTCCACGGGGCGCGCCGTGGCAAAGCGCGGCAGCGTGGTGCGATAGGCGCGCACCAGGAACACCGCCTCGACCACGTCGCCGCGGGCCTGCTTCAGCGCCAGCGCCGCAAGATCCTCGTCATAGAGCGAGCCCTCGGCCATCACGCGGCCGATCGCCAGCGTCATCTGCGCGCGGATCTGGTCGGCCGTGATCTCGGGCAGATCGGTATCGCCGCGCCGTGCTTCGGCGAGCCAGGCATGGGCGTTGCGGATCGCCCGCTCGCCACCCTTGACCGCTACGTACATGCGCGCCTCCCTCAGGCCAGACGGGTCGAGCGCGGCAGCGCCGCCACCCGGTCGCCCGCCGTCAGCACGATATCGACGCCCAGCGGGAAGCGCCGGGCGTTGGCGGCCAGCGCCTCGGCCGCGCCCGCCGGCAACATCGGCGCGAAGGTTCGCGTGCCGGGGATGCCGGGGCCGGTCAGCGTGAGCACCGGCCCACCCTCGAGCGCCTCGACCGCGACGACCAGCGTGGCGCTCTGGTCCGGGTAATCGGGCGTCCCCTCGGCCCAGGCATCGAGCGGCAGCATCTCGTCCCAGTTCCCGACCGCGAGCGTCGCGGCCGCCCGGTCGGTCGTGGCCGGGGCGCCGGCGTGGAAGACCAGCCAATCGGCCGCCGGCTGCGCATCCGCGCCCAGCCAGACGGGCGTGTCGGGATCGGCCAGCGTCAGCAGCACCGCCGCCGCAGCGGGCGAGAGGCCCGCGGGCGGGGTCTCGACACGCAGCGTCGCGATCGTGCCGGGGCGCGCCATGGCGTCCAGCAGGGCGCGGAAGGCGACGGCGCCCTCACGCGACGGCTCGGCGAAACCGGCTGCCAGCATCAGTCCTCCCCCCGCACCATCGTGAAGAAGTCGACCTTGGTGGCGGCGGCCTTCTCGGCGGTCTCGCGGTGGCGCGCGGCCTCGGCCTCGACCAGCGGCGCCAGCACCGTCTCGCGGATCACGCCGGCCTCGGCGCGCTGCATCAGCGCATCGGCCAGCGCCGCGTCGGCCGCCTTGTCGCGGTCGCGCCCGGGGACCCAGGCATGGCCGACCGTACCGTCCTCCAGCGCCAGGCTCGCCCGCGTGACCGTCATCTCTCCGTGGTTGAAGGGCGCGCCCGTGGCCCCGGTCCGCCCCTGCAGCATCACCGCCCCGATCTCGGGCGCGCGCAGCCAGCGTATCGCCGGTCTGCCGCCCAGCCGGTCGAGGGCCGCGCCCATGGCGGCCTTGAGCATCGACGGCTCGGCCCGCGCCACCAGGCCCATCCAGCCGGGGCGATCGCCGGGCACCCTGTCCTGCACGCCGTCCATGGCCACCTCCCGACTCACCGCCCCTCGACAACTAGACAGGTATCAGCATACTGCGCGCCGGCAAGGCCCCGCGGTTGACGGGGATGCGAAGTTTCGGTGACGCCGCTGCGGAGGAGCGCGTTGGGCATCTGGCAGGACATCCGCGACACGCTGGAGGGCGAGATCGCCGCCGGCCGCTATCCCGTCGGCGCGCGTCTGCCGGGCGAACTGGCGCTGGCGCAGCGCTTCGGCGTCAACCGCCACACCGTGCGCCGGGCGCTGGCCGCGCTGACCGAGGCCGGGCGCATCCATGTCCGCCGCGGTGCCGGCGCGACGGTGCTGGCGCCGCCCCTCGACTATGCCCTGACGGGGTCGGCCGCGGGCGGGCCGCGCTTTTCGCGCAACGTAGCGGCGGCGGGGCGGCGTCCGGGGCGGCGGCTCGTGCGGCTGGAGACGGTGGCGGCCAGCGCCGAGGATGCGCGCCTTCTCGACATCGCGCCCGGTGCGCCGGTCGCGCTGATCGAGACGGTGGGCCTGGCCGACGATGTCGCGGTTTCGGTCGGTCTCTCGCGCCTGCCCGCCGATCGCCTCCCCGGGATCGAGGCGCTACTGGCCGCCCGGTTCGCTGGCGGCCCGCAGACGCCGGCCACCCCCGGGAGCGACGCCGTCGCAGCGGGTGACGGCGGCACCATAACGGCGGCTCTGTCCGCCGCCGGCTGCACCGCCTATCGCCGCGCCTGGACGCGTATCGGCGCACGCGCGGCCGAGCCGGGCGAGGCGCGCCACCTGATGGTCGCGCCGGGCTCGGCGGTGCTGGTGAGCGACGGCCTCGACGTCGATGCGGCCGGTCGGCCGGTCAACGCCGCGCGCGCGGTCTTCGCAGCCGAGCGCGTGGCCCTCGTCGTCGGCGATGCAGGCCTTACCTCCCTGCTCGCCACGGATGCGCTGGCCGAGGCGCAGGAGGAGAACGAGAGATGACCGAGCTGACCGACGCGCTGGCCGCCGCCGGCTGGACCGCCAGCGAAGACGGCAAGGCGATCGACAAGACCTACCGCTTCGCCGACTTCCGCGCTGCGATGGCCTGGATGGTCCGTGCCGCCTTCGAGGCCGAGGCGATGGACCACCACCCCGAATGGCGCAATGTCTACAACCGCGTCGAGGTCCGCCTGACCACCCACGACACGGGCGGGCTCAGCGACCGCGACATCGCCCTCGCCACGCGCCTCGAGACGCTGGGCGGGACAAGAACCTGACACGATGACCTGCGCGCGGGCGCCTGGTGGCGTGGCCAGCGCATGCGCGGACCTGTCCGCGGCCGACACAAGATGCGCCAGAGGATCGTTCGAGGCCGGTACAAGGGAAGGGGCACCCGGTTCTCGGGCAGGCTGCGGGCGTTTCAGCCGATGCCGAGGGAGCCTTCGCGCCCCGCCAACCAGGCGCCGTTGGTCGCCCCGGAGCGCAGCACGCGGCAGCGCCGGACCAGCATCAGCCGGTTGCGGTCGCCGCGGCGCTCGTAGTGCACCTCGTCCATCGTGCTGCGGATCAGCATCCAGCCCCAACCGCCCTCGGGCAGGCCCTGCAGCACCGCGTCGAAGTCGATCTCGCCGTCGATCTCGGGGTCGCCGGTCGGGACCGGGATGTCGTCCCCGACCGCCTCCACGGGTGGAGCGAGCAGCTGCGATGGCAGCCGCGTGCCGCTGTCCTCGACCATGACCCAGACACGGTCCTCGTCCACCCCGGCACTCACGCAGACGGGCACCCCGTCAGGCTGGCCGGCATGCTCGACGACGTTGTTGAGCGCCTCGGTCAGCGCGATGCGCAGGTCATCGCCCAGCTGCGGCCCTTTCGGTGCACCGCCCTGCCGGTGCCCGTCGCCGCAGCACGCGCCGGCACCGACATAGGGATCGGGGCGCGCGACCGGCACGAGGTCCGGGCGGTCGACCACGGCAAGCACCCTGTCGACCGTTGCCGGTATCGCGCCGAAGGTCGCGGCCATCTCGAAGGAGACCTCGGGCGGTGGCCGGGAAGCGGTCCCTTCGCAAGCCTCAGGCAACGGCGCTGTCCTCGATCCGGAACACCCGGTCCATGCGGGTGAGCGACAGCACGCGCCGCACCGTCGGGCTCACGTTGACGAGCACCAGCTGGCGCGGCGGTTCCAGCAGCTTGAGGCAGCCGACGAGCACGCCGATCCCGGCGCTGTCGACGAAGGACACACGGCCGAGGTCCAGCAGGACATCCTCGGCAGCGCTCCCCACCTTCTCCCTAAACGCCGCCTTGAACCGCGGCGCAGCGGCCGAATCCAGCTTGTCGACCTCCACCTTCAACACCTGCCGTCCACCGACGATTTCCAGCCCGAGCATGGTCGCTCCTCCATTCCGGCTCCACCCGGCCGGAGGTATCAGCCACGCGTTAAGGAACCCCGAAAGGACGCGCTCACCTGTTCTTAATCGAGATCGGGCACCTCTCAGGCGTCGGTCGCAGAGGCGTGAAATGAACCCACCGAAGGTCGACTGCCGGATCTGCCGCGTGCTGGTGGTCGAGGATAGCCGGACACAGCGCATAGTCCTGGGCCAGCGTCTCAGGCTGCTGGGCTACGAGGTCGTCGAGGCCGCCGACGGGGTCGAGGCGCTGGAGCGGCTGGAGACCGGCGGGATCGACATGGTCGTGTCGGACTGGATGATGCCGCGCATGGACGGCATCGCCCTCTGCCGCGCGATCCGCGGCTTCAGCGACCAGGCCTATGTCTACTTCCTGCTGATGACGGCGCAGGTCGACGAGGGCAGCCTCGCCACCGGGCTGGAGGCCGGGGCAGACGACTTCATCGCCAAGCCCGCCTCGGCGAGCGAGCTCTCCGCACGGCTCACGGCGGGCCGGCGGCTGACCGAGCTGCATCACCGCCAGCGCGCCCAGCAGCGCGAGATCGAGCGCGCCTATGGCGAGATCACCGAGCTCTATGCCCGCATCGAGACCGACCTCGGCGCCGCCGCCGCACTCCAGCGAACCAACCTGCCGCCCGTCGTCGGCGAGGTGAACGGCTGCCGGATCGGTACCTTCTGCCGCTACCATGGCCATGTCGGCGGCGACCATCTGGGCTACTTCCCGGTCGGCCGGCGGATGATCGGCTTCTTCTCGATCGACGTCGCCGGCCACGGCATCGCGTCCTGCCTGCTGGCGATGCGGCTTGCGCAGCTGCTCGACCCCGGCAGCAACAGCGCCTCGATCGCCTTCGCCGCCGGCACGCGCCGGGCCCGCGCCCCGCACGAGGTGCTCGGCGATCTCAACCGGATGTTCATGACGGGGCTGGACCATGACATCTATTTCACGATGGCCTATGGCCTGCTCGACGTGCGCAAGGGCACGGCGGGCATCTGCACCGCCGGCCACTGGCCGGCCGCCGTGCAGCGTGCCGACGGCAGCGTGGTCTTCATGGAAAGCGGTACCGCCCCGCCCGTGGGCCTGATCGAGGATGCCGAGTTCCCGGTGGCGCACATCGATCTGGCGCCCGGCGACCGGCTGATGCTCTACACGGACGGGCTGACCGAGGCGCCGGGCGACGACGAGCACGGGATGATGGGGATGGCGGGCCTCGGCCGACTGATCGAGGCGCTCGCCGACGCCGACACCGCGGACTTGCTCCCCATGCTCTGGGACCGGCTGAGCGCGGGCCTGCCCGATGGCGGGATCGGCGACGACGTCTCGGCCCTGGTGATCGAGCGGGGCAAGCCCGGTGCGGTCCCCGCCAGCGGCTAGAGCATTTTCCAGCCAGACTGAACCAGTCTGGCGATAAGAAAATGCGGCACACAGAACACCCTAGAGCGCGAGACCTGACGCAGTCAGGTCTCGCGCTCTAGTCGTCCAGCAGTTCCGCCTCGCCCAGTTCCTCGCTGACGGCGACGCGGACGCCGCCGCGCG
>JBCBPG010000284.1:0-6061 GCA_039820865.1 Pseudomonadota bacterium | reverse complement strand
GCATCGGCGAGATCAACCACTTCAAGCGCCTCGCCGCCTTCGCCGAGCCGTATCGCAAGGGCATGGAACTGGGCTTTGCCGAGGTTAACGCCGCCGGCGGCGTGCTCGGCCGGCCGATCGAGGTGATCTACCGCGACGATCAGGGCGAGCCGGGCGAGGCCATCCGCATCGCCGAGGAGCTGACCCGCCGCGAGGGCGTGGCGATGATCACCGGCACGATCCTGTCGAACGTGGGTCTCGCGCTCTCGAACTGGGCACGCAACCGCCGCGTGGTCTACCTGGCGTCAGAGCCGCTGGCCGACGCGATCGTCTGGGCCGACCACAGCCGCTACACCTTTCGCCTGCGCGCCTCGACCTGGATGCAGGCGGCGATGCTGGCCGAGGAGGCGGCGAAGACCGGCGCCACGCGCTTTGCCACCATCGCGCCCAACTACGCCTATGGCCGCGACGCGGTGGCGGCCTTCGCCGAAAACCTCAAGCGCCTGAAGCCCGAGGCCGAGATCGTCGCCAGCCAGTGGCCCGCGCTGTTCAAGATCGACGCCGGCGCCGAGGTCGAGGCGCTGGCCGCGGCAGAGCCCGACGCGATCTACAACGTCACCTTCGGCGCAGACCTTGCCAGGTTCGTGCGCGAGGGCACGACGCGCGGGCTCTTCGAGGGACGCGACGTCTACGGCCTGCTGACGGGCGAGCCGGAATACATCGAGCCGCTGGGCGCCGAGGCGCCCGAGGGCTGGGTCGTCACCGGCTATCCCTGGTACGGCGTGCAGGAGCCGGCCGCCGTGGCCTTCGTCGAGGCCTACACCGCCGCGCATGGCGAGCCGCCCAAGAACGGCTCGCTGGTCGGCTACACCACCGCGCTGGCGGTCGCGGCCGGGATCGCACGCGCCGGCGCCACGGATGCCGAGAGCCTGATCGCGGGCTTCGAGGGGCTCGCGTTCGACACCCCCGTCGGCCCCGTCACGTTTCGCGAGATCGACCACCAGTCGACCATGGGCGCCTATGTCGGCACCACCCGGGTGATCGAGGGCGAGGGCCGGATGGTCGACTGGACCTACCGCGACGGCGCCGACTACCTGCCCGACGACGCGACGGTCGAGGCGCTCAAGGGCAGCGGCTGAGCAGGGGCGCCCTGCCGCGGGCGATCACTGCACGTAATCGACGACGCGGTTGGCGGGATCCATCAGCCGCATCCCCACCTCCTGGATCACCGGGGCGTGGTCCGAGAGGCGCCACCACCACGCGTGGCCGTCGCCGAACGCGTGCGCATCGGCAAAGCGCGCAAAACCGGGCGTGTCGGAGAACTGGTAGGCCTGCCTGGCCGCCTTGCCCTTGACCGCCTTCTTGAGCGCCGCCGGCGTCAGCGTCAGCGAGAAGCGCCCCGGATCGCGCTGATAGTAGGTCTCCGGCGCGTCGACGTCGAAGACGACCGGCCCCGGGCATTTGGCGTTGGTGAAGAAGAAGAACCCGTCGATGCCCCCGCCGCTGCCCCCCGCGGCGCTCTGGTTGGTCGGCACCGCCGGCATCGACCATGTCCAGCCGTTCCGCCGCTTCGGGATGTCGGGCAGCTGCGTGTGGGTGCTGTGGCTGTTGAAGTCCCCGCCCACCATGACACCGCCGATGCTGTTGCGCTTGGCGTAGTTCTTGATCGAGGTGATCAGACCCTCGCTGTTGCGCCGGCCCAGCCTGCCCGAGGTCGCGTGGATGCTGGCCACCAGGATGCTGTGCCGAGCGGTCAGCGGCACGTGCCAGACGACAGGGTAGCGATAGGCGTCGCTGGCACCCGAGGTGATGCGCAGGCCCACCAGCCTGCCGGTCTTCTGCGTCATCCAGAGCGCGGGGCGGCAGGCGGCCCAGTCCGTCTGGTTGTCGGAGCGCATGTCCATCACGATGAACCCGCCCGGGATCGGCTCGTGCGGCGTGTTCTTGATCATGTCGCGCATGTAGGGGGGCGGCTCGACGATCATGCCATAGCGCGACGCGGCGCAGAGCTCCTCCAGCAGCTCGCGGCGGAGATCGACGATGTGGTCTGCGTCGTCGTCGTCGCGAAACGCCGGGTTCACGGTCTGCGAGCGCTGAAGATTCCAGGTGAAGAGCTGCATGTAAGCCTCCGTTTCCACGGCCGTTACGGCGCGGGAGCGGGTCCGTGCGGCTACCGCCTGGCACCCCAAGCCCCCCCTCGGCGCGCCCGGGTGTCGCGCGCCGTCGCGCCGTCGCGCCATCATGCTAGGCCAGAACGGACCCTGCGGCATCCGCGGATGCGGCGCCGGGGTGCCGTGCGGCACAGCGCCGGCGACAGGGCGGCCGCGGCGGGGGTCGAGAAGGGCGTCGGAACGGGAGGCGGAACGGGAAGGCGGAACGGGGACCGGAACGGCCCCGTCGGCGCCGCGCGAGGGCGGCCGGGGGCCGCGCGGCCTTGACCTCGGCCCCGGCACCCGCCCCTCTCGGCCCGCCGGGGCGCCGCCCGGCCGGACAGGTGCGAGCGGGGGCCGGGATGGAACTGATCGTCGCGCAGGGCGTGAACGGGCTGGCGAGCGCGGCGGCGCTGTTCCTCGTCGCCTCGGGGCTCTCGCTGATCTTCGGCGTGACGCGGGTCGTGAACTTCGCCCACGGCTCGTTCTACATGCTGGGCGCGTATCTGGGCATCGAGGTTTTTGCGGTCGTCTCGGCCATCCTGCCGGGCTGGCTCGGCTTCTGGATTGCGATGGTCCTGGCGGCGGTCGCGACCGGGGCGCTGGGGGCGGTGGTCGAGGTGCTGATCCTGCGCCGTCTCTACCGCGCGCCTGAGCTGTTCCAGCTGGTCGCCACCTTCGGCGTGGCGCTGGTGCTGCAGGACCTGGCGCTGATCGCCTTCGGGGCGGAGGACCGGCTGGGGCCGCGGGCGCCGGGGCTGGAGGGCACGGTGAGCATCGCGGGTGCCGCGGTGCCGGTCTACGACCTGGTGCTGATCGCGCTGATGCCGGTGGTGGCGCTCGCGCTCTGGTGGCTGATCCGGCGGACGCGCGCGGGGCGGCTGGTGCGCGCGGCGACCGAGGATCGCGGCATGGTCGCGGCCCTCGGCGTCGACGAGCGGGCGCTCTTCACCGGCACCTTCGCGCTCGGCACGGCGCTGGCGGGGCTGGGCGGCGCGCTGCAGCTGCCCCGCGGCGGCGCGGATCTCACGATGGACCTGACGATCCTGGCGCCGGCCTTCGTGGTGGTGGTGATCGGGGGCATGGGCTCGCTGCCCGGGGCGGCACTGGCGGCGGTGATCGTGGGGCTGGCCAATGTCGCCGGCGTGACGCTGCTGCCGGACAGCACGCTGGTGCTGACCTTCGTGGTGATGGCGGCGGTGCTGGCGATCCGGCCGCACGGGCTCTTCGGCCGCGCCGAGGCGCCCGGCGAGGACGAGGTCGCCACCACCATCGCCGCCACGCCCCTCCGCCCGCCGGCCCTGGCCGAGCGGGGAGCGGTCGCCCTGGCGCTGGCGGTGATGGCGGCGCTGCCCTGGTGGGGATCGGACTTCGCGCCGTTCCTGGCGATCGACGTCATCGTCTTCTGCCTCTTCGCCGCCTCGCTCCACTTCGTCACCGGTCTCGGCGGGCTGGTCAGCTTCGGCCACGCGGCGTTCTACGGCGGGGGCGCCTATGCGGCGGCGCTGGCCGTCGCCGGGGCGGGCGCGCCGATGGTCGCGGCCCTGGCGATCGCGCCGCTTGGCGCGGGGCTGGCGGCGGCGCTGGTCGGCTGGTTCTGCGTGCGCCTGACGGGCGTCTACTTTGCGATGCTGACGCTGGCCTTCGCCCAGCTCATCTGGTCGGTCGCCTTCCAGTGGCGCGAGGTGACGGGCGGCGACGACGGCATCCTCGGCGTCTGGCCGGCCGCCTGGGCCAGCGGGCCGGTCGCGTTCTACTACCTCGTACTCGTCCTCGGCGCGGGCGGGATCCTGCTGCTGCGCCACGCCGCCCACGCGCCCCTCGGCTACAGCCTGCGCGCCTGCCGCGACGCGCCGCGCCGCGCGCTGGCCTCGGGCATGCCCGTCAGGGCGGTGCAGTGGGCGGCCTTCGCCTTCGCGGGCGCGATGGCGGGGCTGGCGGGCGGGCTCTTCGCCTTCTCCAAGGGCTCGGTCTTCCCGGCCGAGCTTGAGATCGCGCGCTCCTTCGACGCGCTGATCGTGGTCTTCCTGGGCGGTGTCGGCACGCTGGCGGGCCCGGTGATCGGCGCCGCCGGCTATGCGCTGGCCGAGGACGCGCTCACCCGGCTCGAGCACTGGCGCCTTGCCCTCGGCCTTGCCGTCATCGCGACCGTGACGCTGATGCCCGAGGGGATCGCCGGCACGCTGCGCGGTCTCGTCCTGCGGCGGCACGCGGCGTGAGCCTGTTCGCCACCGAGGGGCTCGCCAAGGCCTATGGCGGCGTGCGCGCGGTCGATGCGCTCTCGCTCTCGGTCGCGGCGGGCGAGATGGTCGCGCTGATCGGGCCGAACGGGGCCGGCAAGTCCACCGCCTTCGACCTGATGACCGGCCACCGTCGGCCGGATGCCGGGCGCGTGCTGCTGGGGGGCCGGCCCCTGCCGCGTCTCGCCCCGCGCGCCGCCTGGGCCGCCGGCATCGCGCGTACCTTCCAGGTCGCCAGCGTCTTCGCCTCGATGAGCGCGGCCGAGAACGTGCAGATGGCGCTGGCGGCCCGTCACCGCCGGCTCTTCGCGCTGCTGCCGGCCGCCGCCCGCCTCCACCGTGCCGAGGCCGAGGACCTGATCCTGCGCGTGGGTCTGGCCGAGCCGGACGCGCCGGCGGCCGAACTGGCCCATGGCGACGTCAAGCGGCTGGAGATGGCGATGGCGCTGGCAGGTGCCCCGCGGGTGCTGCTGATGGACGAGCCCACGGCCGGGATGGCGCCGGATGCGCGCGGGGACCTGATGCGCCTCGTCGCCTCGCTCGCCCGCGACGACGGGCTGGCGGTCCTGTTCACCGAGCATGACATGGACATCGTCTTTGCCCATGCCGATCGGGTGCTGGTGATGGACCGCGGCCGGCTGATCGCCGCGGGGGCGCCCGCGGCCGTCCGCGCCGATCCCGGGGTGCGCGCCGTCTATCTGGGGCAGGACGATGCTTGAACTCGAGGGCGTCACCGCGGGGTATGGTCGGGCGAGCGTCCTGCACGGGGTCTCGCTCGCCGTTCGGCCGGGCGAGGTGCTGGCGCTGATGGGCCGCAACGGTGCCGGCAAGTCCACGACGCTCAAGGCCGCGATGCAGATCGTCAGGCCGCGCGCCGGACGCGTGCGATTCGCGGGCGCGGAGATCACCGGGCGCGCCACCTCGGCCGTCGCCCGCCTCGGCCTCGGCTACGTGCCCGAGGACCGGCGGGTCTTCGCGCGCCTCAGCGTGACCGAGAATCTGGATGTCGGCCGCCAGCCGCCCCGCCCCGGCGCACCGCAGTGGGACGAGGCGCGGCTCATGCGGCTCTTTCCCAACCTGGCGGAGAGGGCGCGGGCGCCGGCCGGCCAGCTCTCGGGCGGCGAGCAGCAGATGCTGGCGATCGCGCGCACGCTGATGGGCAATCCCACGGTCCTGCTGCTCGACGAGCCGTCGGAGGGCATCGCGCCGGTGATCGTCGAGGCGATGGCCGACACGGTGCGCCGGCTCAAGGCGGCAGGCGTCGCCGTGCTCCTGTCCGAGCAGAACCTCCGCTTCGCCCGCGCCGTCGCCGACCGGGCCGTGGTGCTGGACCGGGGACGGGTGGTGTTCGAGGGCACGCTGGCCGCGCTGGATGGCGACCCGGCGCTGCGGGACGCGCATCTGGCGGTCTGACCCGTTGTCGCCGAATCGGTGGCGCATCGGGTAGCGTCGACACCGGGATGGGTGGTTTCGCGAACAGACGCAGCGGCAGTGCCGCGCGCCGTGCCGGCGGCCGGCCGGCCGTGGGTGCCGCCGTGCCGGTGCTGGCGGCCCTGCTGGTCGCTGTGCCGGCCGCTCTGCCGGTAAGTGTCCGGCTCGCTCTCCCGCTCGCTGTCCCGGTCGCTCTCCTGGTCGGGGGGCTGACGGTGCCGGCCGCCGGACAGACGCGCGACGAGATCCGGCTGGCGCAGG
>JBCBPG010000283.1:0-6061 GCA_039820865.1 Pseudomonadota bacterium | reverse complement strand
CGACGCATGTCGCCAGGATTACGCGCGAGTAGCCCCGTTTCCTCGCCTTCAGGTGGCTCGACGCGTATGACGGCCCGCGCATCCCCGGCGCGGGCCGTCTCTTTTTTCTCGAGGCATTTCGGCGTCCGACACCAAGGCTCGCCCCCTGCCGCGTCAGTTTGGACGCGCAACGGTGACTTTTTCGCGAACGCCGGTCGGTGGTGATGCGCAACGGCAGGACCCGGCCTTCGGGATCCGTTCACAACGTGCCTGCTAGCATGACGTGGGAGGGCGCGGCCGCAGGTCGGAAGAGGAAACGGTGCGCCCGCCAGGACGCCCCGTTCGCAACAGCGGATCAGGACCTGCCGGTCAGCCGGCCTTGCCCCGCCGCTCGTCGATGACCGTCTGCGGCGCCAGGGGGGTGCGGGCCAGGTAGGCGGCACGGCCGATCATGTGGGCGGCGACCGGCGCGGTCAGCAGCAGGAAGGCAACGGCGCCGAGTGCGCGCGCCACCGCCCAGCCGTCATCGAAGCCCACCGCGCAGCCGAGCATGATCAGCCCCACACCCAGCGTGCCCGCCTTGGTCGAGGCGTGCATGCGCATGAAGACGTCCGGCATGCGCACCAGCCCGACGCCCGCGATCAGCGCGAAGAGCGCACCGCCGATCAGCAGCGTCGAGGCGACGATCTCGCCGAATGTCGCGGTTTCCAGCAGCGTGATCACGGCGCGGCCCTCCCCAGGTCCGGCGCACCCGCGTCGCGCCCGCCGATGGCATGGCGGCGCATGATGAAGCGCGCGAAGGCCAGGGTGGCGAGAAAGCCCGCGATCGCCAGCACCAGCGCGATGTCGAGATAGGCGGTCTCGCCGGCCGCCATGGCCCGCAACCCCGCAAAGCCGACCGTCAGGACCGAGAGCATGTCGATCGCCACGGCCCTGTCGGCCACGGTAGGCCCGAGGACGAGGCGCAGCATGCTGAGCGCAGCGGCGGCGAGCACGATCCAGCTCGCGATCTCGGCGGCAAGGGTCAGAAGCGTCATGACAGGGCCTCCAGCACGGGGGTCTCGAGCGTGTCGCGGATCTCGGCCCGCAGCGCGTCGGCGTCATCGACGAACATCGCGTGGACGTAGAGGGTGCCGCAGTCGTCGGCGAGATCGAGGCTGAGGGTGCCCGGCGTCAGGGTCACCAGCGACGAGACGGTCAGCAGCTCGGTCTCGCTCCGCGCGCGGAGCGGCACGGCGACGATCCCCGGCCGCGCGGTCTGGCGGATCGCCAGCACGTCCCGCGCGACCCGCAGCGACGACATCACCAGCTCGCGCAGGAAGATCGTGGCCAGCCGCACCAGCCGCGGCACGCGCAGGAAGTACCCGTCGTCCGGGAACAGCCCGCGCACGACCCAGAGCGCCGCAAAGCCCAGCACGAAGCCGATCATCAGGCTGGTGATCGACCAGTCGGCCGCCAGCGCCCCCCAGGCGCCGGCCAGCAGCAGGTTGACGGCAAAGACGTTCACGACGCGCCTCCCATGACGGCAGCGATGTAGGGACCGTGGTCGGCCAGCCCGCCGGCCGCCGCCTCGGCCGCGGCGATGAAGGGCGCGGGCCAGAGCCCCATGACCAGCGAGACGCCGACCAGCGCCACGACGGGCAGGAGCATGAGCAGGCGGGCCTCGGCCGGCAGGGCCTCGAGGCTGCGGGCACGGCCCTCGGGGTGGGGCTTGAGGAACCCGTTCAGCCAGATCTTGGTCATCGAGTAGAGCGTGAAGAGACCGACACCGAGGACCGCGGCGACCGCGGCCCAGTGCTCGACCTCGGCCCCCGCCTGGACCAGCGCCAGCTTGCCCCAGAAGCCCGAGAACGGCGGCAGCCCCGCCATCGCCAGCGCTGCGATCAGGAACAGCACCGAGAGCACCGGCGAGGCGCCGTAGAGCCCGCCCGACCGCGCCAGGTCGAAGCTGCCCGTCAGCCGCCGGCCGAGGCCCGCGATCAGGAACAGCACCGCCTTCACCACGATGTTGTGCACCATGTAGAGGATGGCGCCCGCCAGCGCGAGCGGGGTCGCGAGGGCGAGGCCGAGGGCCATGTAGCCGACCTGGCTGAGGATGTGGAACGACAGGATCCGGTGCGTCTCGCGCTGGGCGGCGGCGCCGATGACGCCGAGGACCATGGTCGCGATCGCGACGGGCATCAGCACCTCGCCGAGCGGCACCTCGGGGAAGACCAGCTGGCCCGTGCGCATCATCGCGTAGAGCCCCGCCTTGGTCAGCAGCGCCGCGAAGATCGCCGTCACCGCGATCGGCGGCGTGTGATAGGCGGCCGGCAGCCAGAACCAGAGCGGGAAGAGCCCGGCCTTCACCGCCAGCGCGCCGAACAGCAGGAAGGCGGCGGCGCCCGTGGCGGCCGGGCTCTCGGCCCCGGCCAGCCGGCCCGACAGGTCGGCCATGGTCAGCGTGCCGGCAATGCCGTGGATCAGGCCGACGGCGGCCAGGAACAGGATCGTGGCGACCAGGTTCAGCGCCATGTACTTGACGCCGCCGTCGATCTGCGCGCGCCCGCCGCCCAGCACCATCAGCCCGAAGGAGGCGATCAGCATCACCTCGAACCAGACATAGAGGTTGAAGAGATCGCCCGTCAGGAACGCGCCCGTCGCACCGCCGATCAGCACGAGGTAGAGCGCGTGCCAGCCGGCTTTCGTGCGCCGGCCGTCGATGTCGGCCGCGGCATAGATCGCGATGGTCAGGCCCATCAGGCCCGTCACCGCGACCATGATCGCGGCCAGCGCGTCGGCGACCAGCACGATGCCGACGGGGGCGTCCCAGCCGCCCATGCCGGCGGCCAGCACGCCCTCGCTCGTCACGGCGAAGGCCAGGTGCACGGCCGCCATCAGGTGCAGCCCCGCGGTCACGATGCCCACGGCCGCGGGCCGCAGGCCGAGACGGGGTGCGAGCAGCGCCGCGACGGCGCCCGCGAAGGGGATCAGGAGCGGCAGCGCCAGCGTCCAGCTCATGCGTCGGGTCCTTTCGTCGTGTCGGGCGGGGAAACGTCGTCGTCGTGGGCCGGCATCTCCCGGGCGGTCGCGACCGACCAGGTCACGAAGACCGCGCCGATCGCGCAGAGGAGGAGAGGGATCGCGACGGCCCAGCTCATGCGCCGGCCCTCCTCGCGAGGGGAGCGGCGTCGGGGTCGGCCTCGGCCACGCGCATCTCCTCGGGATCGACGGTGCCGAGGCGGCGGTGGGCCGCCAGCGTCATGGCGAGCGCAAAGGCCGCGAAGCCGAAGCCGATGACGATGGCCGTCAGCACCAGCGCCTGGGGCAGCGGGTTGGCCATGGCGCCGGTCGCACCGGTCGCACCGGTCGCCCCGGTCGCACCCTCGGCGATCAGCGGCGCGGCGCTCTCGGTCAGCCGACCGCCGACGAAGACCGCGAGGTTGGCGGCCGAGCCGAGCAGCGCCACGCCGAAGACCAGCCGCAGCATGTGGCCCGAGAGCATGAGATAGGTGCCGCAGGCGGCCATCAGCCCGGCAAGCGGGGCGAGCAGCGGTTCCATCAGCCTTCCTCCTCCTCGGCGGTTTCCTCGAGCGCCAGCACCAGCGCCATCACGGCGCCGAGCACGGTCAGCCAGACGCCGACATCGAAGAGCAGGACGGTCGAGATCGGCAGCCCCTTGCCGCCGCCATCGGCCCCCAGCAGCAGCCAGAGCCCGGTGAAGGGCGCCTCGGCCCCCAGCCCCGCCATCAGCCCCGCGCCGAGCGCCGCGGCAACACCGATGCCGAGGATCTCGATAGGGTCGAGGCGGAGCGCCCTGCGTGCGGTCTCGGCCCCGTGGCTGACCGCCAGCACGGCGAAGGCCGCCGCCGCGATCAGTCCGCCGATGAAGCCGCCGCCGGGCTCGTTGTGGCCGCGCACCAGCAGGTAGAGCGAGACCACCAGCATCAGTGCGACCAGCACGCGGGCGGCGGCCTTGAGGATCGGGGTGCTCACGGTGTCCATCACGGGGTCCTCCTGCGGGTGCGGATGAGGGCGACGGCGGCGACCGCGGCCACGGCGACCACGACGATCTCGCCGAAGGTGTCGAGCGCGCGGAAGTCGACCAGGATCACGTTGACGACGTTGCGGCCGTAGGCCTCGGGCAGGCTGCGCGCGATCATCTCCTCGGGCACGGCGCGGTCATAGCCGCCAGCCGTCGCCGCCAGGATCACCAGCGTGACCGAGACGCCGACCGCGAGCGAGACGGCGATGTCGCGCAGCACTCCCGAGCGGCGCCCGCCGAGATCGGGCAGCCGCGCCATGACGGCCGCGATCAGCACGACCAGCAGCACGTCGGCGAGGAGCTGCGTCATCGCCACGTCCGGCGCGCCGTAGATCGCGAAGAGCATCGCGAGCCCCGTGCCGACGGCGCCGAGACCGCCCAGCGCCACCATCCGCCGCGCCGCAACCGCCGCCATCACCGAGCCGACGGCGATCAGCGCCACGACGCCCGCGGCCGTGGGGTCGATCACGGGGACCGGCACCTGCGGCAGCGCATGGCCCGAGAAGGCGAGCCAGGCCGCCGGCAGCGCCGCCATCGTGCCCAGCGTCACCGCCAGGTAGTCGCGGAGCGAGCCCGACTGCATGACCCGCGTCGTGGCCCCGAAGCCCGTGGCGATGCCGGCCATCAGCCCGTCCCAGACCCGGTCGGCGATCATCGGCAGCCGCGCCATCGCGCGCTTGAGCGCGCCGTGGGCGAGGTAGAGCCCGGCACCGAGCGCGACGGTCGCGATGCTCATCATCAGTGGCACGTTGACCCCGTGCCAGAGCTTGAGCGCCACCTCCTCGGGCCGGCCGAGGATCGAGATCACCGCCGGCTGCACCAGCGTCTCGCCGACCAGATCCGGCGCCATGCCGAAGACGAGGCCGAGCCCGGCGAGCAGCAGCGGCGGCAGCCACATCGCCACCGGCACCTCGCGCGGCGCCCTGGGCGTCCGGCCCGCGGGGCCGAAGACCACGCGCAGGATGATCACCAGCGTCAGCGCCACCATGCAGGCATTGGCGGCGACGGCGGCGGCGGCCAGCGGCCACGGCTCCTCGGCGATGGCGAGCGCGCCCTCGTATTTCAGCTCCTTGCCGATGAAGCCGAGGAAGGGCGGAAAGCCCGCCATCGACCCCGCCGCCAGCACCGCGGCCAGCGCCGTCAGCGGCATCGTCCGCCAGAGCCCGCCGAGCCGGGCGATCTCGCGCGTGCCGGTGCCCTTGTCGATGCTGCCGACCACCAGGAACAGCGACGCCTTGTAGAGCGCGTGGACCACCAGGAAGGTCATGGCCGCCGCGATCGCCACCGTCGCCTCGGCGCCGAGGAACATCATCAGCGAGCCGAGCGCCATGATCGAGGTATAGGCGAGCGCCAGCTTGAGGTCGCTCTGGCGCAGCGCCAGCACCCCCGCCATCAGCATCGTGACCGCGCCGGTGATCGAGAGCGACCAGGTCCAGGCCTCGGTCCCGGACAGCGCCGGGTGCAGGCGCGCGACGAGGTAGACGCCGGCCTTCACCATGGTGGCCGAGTGCAGGAAGGCCGAGACCGGCGTCGGCGCGGCCATCGCGCCGGGCAACCAGATGTGGAACGGAAACTGCGTCGACTTGGTGAAGGCGCCCACCAGGACCAGCGCCAGGATCGCGGGATAGAGCGCATGCCCGGTCAGCCCCTCGGTCGCGACGATGGCCGAGAGGCTGGTCGTCCCCGCGGCCGCCGCCAGCAGCACCAGGCCCGCGAGCAGCGCGAGACCGCCCGCCCCGGTGACCAGCAGGCCCTGCCAGGCGTTCCGACGCGCCTTGTCCGAGGCATGCGAGAAGCCGACCAGCAGGAAGGAGGCGACGGTCGTCAGCTCCCAGAAGACGAACATGACGATCACGTCGTCCGCCAGCACCAGCCCCAGCATCGCGGCGGTGAAGAGGCCGAGGTAGAGGAAGAACCGGCCGAGATGGGCGTGGCCGCCGAGATAGCTGCGGGCATAGACGGCGATCGCGCCCGCGAAGCTGGCGATCATCAGCGCGAAGACCATCGCCAGCCCGTCCAGCCGGAAGGCGAGCTCGATGCCGAGCGGGGGCACCCAGG
>JBCBPG010000282.1:0-6065 GCA_039820865.1 Pseudomonadota bacterium | reverse complement strand
GATCAGCGTGGTCAGGAGCCCGCCGATGGACGAGGCCACGAAGCTCATCGCCAGCGCCTGCTGGCCGCGGCCCTGGCGCGTCATGGGATAGCCGTCGAGCGGCGTGGCGGCGGCGCCCGCGGTGCCGGGGATGTTGACCAGGATCGCGGGCATGCCCGCGCCCATCCGCGCCGAGCAGTAGAGCGTGACCATGAAGACGATGCCCGTCTGCAGGTCCATCGCCAGCGTCAGCGGCAGCAGGATGATGATGGTATTGGCGGCCGAGAAGCCGGGGATGCCGCCCACGATCATGCCGAGGAAGATCGTCGGGATCATCACCCACCAGTAGCCCATCGTGTCGATGAAGGCGTTCCAGAGGAGCTGGCCCGTCGAGAGGTCGTTCATCCGGTGATCCCCTTCATCGTCTCCTCGAACCAGCCTCGGGGAAAGCGCGTGTCGAAGGCCCAGACGAAGAGCGCCCAGCCGCCGAGCGCCATCGCGGCCGAGAGCCCCAGCGCCAGCGGGATCTTCCGCCCCTGGTTCAGGATCGCCATCGAGGCGAAGAGGAAGACGAAGGTGGTCAGCGTGAAGCCGAAATCCTCGACGAAGTAGCAGTAGGCGATGGTCGTCGCGATCAGCCCGAGCCGCCCCGTGCGCACGTCCTCGATGTTGACGAGGTTCGAGAAGTCGAGCGTGGCCTCGCGGCGTCGGAACTCGAGCGCCACCTTGATCGCGAAGATGGCGCAGAGGAACAGCAGCACGCCGCCGACGAGGAAGGCGCCCACCTGCGCCGTCCAGGGCGAGTTCCAGATCGTCGAGAAGTAGTAGAGCGTGAAGGCGACGGCGACGACCGGTATGACCAGCTCGCCCCCCGCCTTGCGCATGCGCGCCTTGCCGGCCGCCATGGCGCTATCCCCCTTGTCGCTGGATGCGTGGGGCGGGCGCCGTGGCCCCGCCCCGCCCCGTCATGCCGGTCAGGAGCCGGTGAGCAGGCCCTTGAAGCGCTCGCCGAGCTCCAGCATCGCGGCCTTGAACGCGGCGCATTCCTCGACACCGCCGTAGTTCAGGTATTCCGGCGTGCCGCGGGCGGCGAGGTAGGACTCCATCAGCGCCGGGTCGTCGAAGGTGGCCTTGAAGGTGTCCTGCAGGGTCTGGAAGCGGTCGGGGTGGTCGTCGACGGCCTTTTTGTGGATGCCGAAGGCGCGCGAGGACAGCATCTCGGGCAGGTCCATGTCGTAGGCGTCGTTGATCGCGGGGGCGTTGTTCAGGCGATCGCCCACCTTGTTCTCGCCGAAGACCAGCAGCGTGCGCACCGCCTCGCCCGCCGAGATGACCGAGCCCGAGGTCAGGACCGAGAAGTCGACCTCGCCCGTCACGGCGCCGGCCACGGTGTTCTTGCCGCCTGAGAGCGGGATCAGGTTGAACTCGGCACCCGTCTTCTCGCCCAGCGACAGGATGCCGATCGAGGCCGGGTGGGCGAGGCGCGAGGTGCCGACGTTGAGCGGGCGCTTCTTGGCCTCGGCGACGATGTCCTCGATCGACTGGAACTTGCTCTCGGCGCCGACGAAGGCACAGCCCGGGTCGGTGTCGACGCGCCCGAAATAGAGGTAGTCCTCGATCGCGAAGCTCTGCGGCGCGGCGACGGCCCAGTTCAGCACCTCCGGCCCCATGTTGCCGAAGATCAGGCTGTAGGCATCGGGCGCGTTCTTGCCCATGTAGACCTCGTAGCCGACACGGCCCGAGGCGCCGGGGAAGAAGCCGGGCTCGAACTCGGTGCCGATCTTGGGGCCCCAGACCTTGGTGAAGGCGCGGAAGTTGCGGTCGGCGCCGCCGCCCTCGCGCGTCGGGATGATCACGCTGATGTTGCGATCGGGATAGGCGGCGGCGCGCAGGATCGACGGCGCGGCGAGCGCCCCTGCAACGGCGACGCCGCCCTGCAGGATCGTGCGGCGGGTAGGACCGGTCGTGATCGTCATCGTCATCTCCCTTCCTGGGTTCCCTTGTGTCGTGCGGCCCGGTTGACCGGGCTCGTGGGGCGCTGTCGTCGTCACGCGGTCGCCTGCCCCCGGGCGCCGCCTGTTAGGTTGTGGCCCGATCAGCCCCCGCTTCCACCGATGGCGGGCAGGATCGACACGCCGAAGGCCGACTGAAGGCCCGAGACCACGAGGTTGAGGCCGAGGATCAGCAGCACCGCGTCCAGCACCTTTCGGAAGCGGTCGTCGCTCAGCCGGCTCAGCACCGCGCGGCCCACCAGCGTGCCGAGAAAGCCCGAGGCGACCAGCGCCGCGATCAGCGGCGCCCAGGCGGCGAAGGCAAAGCCGAAGAGGCCGAAGGCGATGGTCTTGAGCGTGTGCTGGATGGTCATCAGCACCGAATGGGTGGCGACATGCGCCTCGCGGTCGAGCTTGAGCGTGCGCACGAAGGCCGCGACGAAGACCCCGGTCGCGCCGAAGAACATGGTGAGAAAGCTGGAGAAGGCGCCCGCGATCCCGGCCGAGCGGTTGAGGGCGGCGGGCGGGCGGCCGACGAGGCTCCAGAGCACGAAGAGCCCGACGGCGACCTGGATCGCGGGGCCCGGCAGCTGGACGAAGAGCGCACCGCCGAGCGCCACGCCGATCGCGGCGCCCACGACGAAGGGCAGCAGCACCGCGCGTTCGAAATGCGGGAGCATGATCGCCGCGCGGCCCGCGTTGGAGCCGAGCTGGACCAGCCCGTGCACCGGCAGGATCGCCGCCGCCGGCAGGAGCGTCGCCAGCACCGCCAGCATGATCGCGCCCCCGCCGAGCCCGAAGGCGGCCGCGATGAACGAGGTCGCGAAGCTGAGCGCCACCAGCGCGCCCGCGGCGTACCAGCCGATGCCGGCATGGATCGCCTCGGCCGTCACGCCGCCCGCTCCATCACCGAGGCATGGAACATCTCGTCGACGCCGACATGGCGCGCGGCGAGGTGCTGGTCGACCGAGTAGCGGCAGATCGCCTCCAGCTCGGCGCGGTTCGCCTCGACGCCATAGCGCCAGTAGTCCGGCCCCATGGCCGCGAGCGTCCGCTCCATCGAGGCGCCGAGCCAGGGCAGGCTGAGCCGGTTGGCCGAGCCTAGCCAGACGTCGCGGAGGCGGTCGACCGCCCGGTCGCGCGCCGCGGTGAAGGCCGCCATCAGCGCACCCGGCAGCCAGGGATGCGCCTCCGCGAGGCTGCGGCGCAGCGCGACGAGGTGCATGATCGGGAAGAAGCCGGTGCGCGCGTGCCAGGCGCGCTCGGTGGCCTCGGGATCGGGGAACAGGCGGGCGAGGCGCGGGTCGCCGTCGAGGAACGCCCCGGGCGGTTTCGGCGCCAGCAGGCCGTCGATCTCGCCCGCCAGCAGCAGGTCCTGCAGCGTCTGGCCGTCCGCGATGGGCTCGACCTGCATCCCCTCGGGCAGGGCCAGCGCCAGCCGCTCGCGGCGCACGCCGGCGTCCAGCGCGCCGGTGCGCCAGCGGATGTCACCGGCCCGCACCCCGTGATCGTCGGCAAGGATACCCCGCATCCAGAGCGCCGCGGTCATCTGGTATTCCGGCACGCCGACGGTGCGCCCGGCGAGGTCCTCGGGCCGATCGATGCCCGACCCCGCCCGCACGTAGAAGCCGTTGTGGCGGAAGGCGCGGCTGATGAAGGCGGGGATCGCGGTATAGGCGCTCTCGCCGCGCGAGAGCTGGAGGACGTAGGACGATACCGAGAGTTCGGTCACGTCGAAGCGCGCCTCCTGCACGGCGACGGGGAAGAGGGTGGTCGTCGGCAGGACATGGCTCTCGATCGCCACGGGTCCGTCGGGACCCTCGACGGGGCACGACCCGTCATGGACGCCCATGACCCGGTCGTGGTCCCAGGTGGCGAGCGAGAGGCGCATCAGACCACGGTCACCGCGAGCTCGCCGATGCCGGCCACCTGGCCCTCGAGCCTGTCGCCCCTGGCGACCGCGCCGACGCCCGCGGGGGTGCCGGACATGATGAGGTCACCGGCGGCCAGCTCGAAATGCTCGGAGAGATACGAGATCATCTCCTGCGTCTTCCAGATCATCTGGTTGAGATCGCCCTCCTGGCGCATCTCGCCATTGACCCTGAGCGTCACGGCGCCCTCGGCGGGGTGGCCGATCTCGCTGGCCGGCACCAGCGCCGACATCGGTGCCGAGCGCTCGAAGGCCTTCCCGATCTCCCAGGGCCGGCCCATCTTCTTGGCGACGCCCTGCAGGTCGCGCCGCGTCATGTCGAGCCCGACGCCGTAACCCCAGATATGGTCCAGCGTCCGGTCGAGCGGGATGTCGGTGCCGCCCGAGCCCAGCGCGATCACCATCTCCATCTCGAAGTGCACGTCCTCGGACTTCACCGGGTAGGGGAACTCGCCCGAGACATCGATGTTGTCGGGGTTCTTCTGGAAGAAGAAGGGCGGCTCGCGGTCCGGGTCGTGCCCCATCTCGACGGCATGGGCGGCGTAGTTGCGACCGATGCAATAGATCCGGCGCACCGGGAACATCGCCGCGCTGCCGCGCACGGGCAGGGCGGGCTGGGCTGGCGGGGTGATCGCGTAGTCGGTCATGGGCGTTGTGGTCCTGTCCCTCTGGTCCCGTGCCGCGGGGAGGCGGCCGGCATTGTCCCGAAGGGCGAAACGGCACCGACCGTGCGCCCCGCCATCCGCCTGAACGGCGCGGGTCGTCGATCGGCCGGTGCCAGGTCGTCTCCCCCCAAGCGGAGCGCTGCGGTCCGGCGTCTCGTGGCGCGGACCATTATTGGTATCATTGGTACAGATTGGCTTTGGAGCGACCCGATTCGTCAAGCAAACTCTCGCCACACCATCGTTTCGGGGCCATTGGAGTACCGGAAGGCGCAGAAGATAGGGTGACCTGTACGAATTGTTGCCGCTGGTGGTTGGCGCCGGTCTTTCATCCCGGGCGGCATGCGTGATAGCGTCTTTGACGGTGATTGGTTTTATTGGGCTGGCGCGAGAACGCGCCCTGGCTTGCAGGGGCATGGACGAGATCGAGGCAGGCGGCAGGCGACAGGTGTCGCGGGCGAGCGTGGAGAGCCGCATCGAGGGCGGCGCGCTCACGCAGCTGCGCGCCTGGCTGGCCCAGCATCCGCGCGCCGAGGGCGAGCGCCTGCCGCCAGAGCGGGTGCTCTGCGAGGAGCTGGGCGTCTCGCGGGGCGAACTGCGCAAGGCGCTGGCGGTGCTGGAGGGGCGGGGCGAGCTCTGGCGCCATGTCGGGCGTGGCACGTTCATCGGTGCCGCCCCGGCCGATAGCGCGGAGGCCACGCCCCTGGTCGCAGACCGCACCAACCCCAGCGAAGTGATGGCCGCGCGCCTGGCCTTCGAGCCGCTGCTGGCCTCCGAGGCCGCGCTGGGCGCGACGGCCGAGGACATGCTGGAGTTTCGCGCCTGCCTTGACGGCGCGCGCGTGGCCGAGACCTGGCGGCAGTACGAGGTCTGGGACAACCGGCTCCACCGTGCGATCGCTGTGGCGGCGGACAACCGGGTGCTGCTGGCGCTGTTCAACAACCTCAACACCATCCGCCGTGCCGTCACCTGGGGACGGCTTAGGCGCGAGGACGTCCGCCCGCCGGCCGATCATCACAGCTTTGCCGACCACGAGGCGATCGTGGCCGCGATCATCGAGCGCGATCCGACATCGGCGCGCAGCCTGATGCGCACCCATCTCGCCCGCGTCCGCGACCGGCTGCTGCGCGTCCCCGGCACCGACTGAGCGTGCGCCACCGCCGACGCAGCACCCGGCGACCTCTCGACGCTCCGGGTTGCCTCCACGTGGCCTATTGACCTCCAGAACCACTGTTCTACTGTCGGAACGATCGTTCTGGATGGGGAATCGCCGTGACGCGGTCCGACGAAACCATTGCTCTCGCGCTCGATCTCTTCTGGCGTAAGGGATACAGCGAGACGTCGATGGCCGAGATCGTGGCCGCGACGGGCCAGAACCGCTACGCGCTCTACAGCGACTTCGGATCGAAGCGCGAGATCTTCCTTGCCGCCCTCGACGCCTATTTCGAACAGGGCCGCGCCCAGTTCGAACCCGGCATGCTGGACGAAAGCATCCATCCGCTG
>JBCBPG010000281.1:0-6066 GCA_039820865.1 Pseudomonadota bacterium | reverse complement strand
TGGCGTCGTAGTCGGTCAGCAGCGTGCCGCCATCGGTGAAGTCGTCCCAGATCGTGTGCAGGTCCCGCGTGACGTTGCCGTCCTCGTAGGAGCCGACCCCGCGGGCGACGGCCCGGTCCTGGATCTTGCGCGACAGCAGCGCCATGATCTCCCAGTCGGGCCTGGCCTCGCCGATCGGATCGACCGGGCGCGAGAACACGTTCACGAAGCGGTGGAAGCCGACCGAGCGCAGGTCCCATGCCTCGTAATGGCTGGCCGCGGGCAGCAGGTAATCGGCCCACTGCGCGGTCGAGTCCATCCGCACGTTGATGTTGACGAACAGCTCCTTGACTTCTTCGAGGATTCGTTCGCGGTACTTGTCGGCGTGCTTGTTGCGGCGGAACTTGTTGTCGGCGATCGAGATCAGGCCCTTCATGTCGCCATGATAGGGCATCCAGCCCTTGCCGATGCTCTCGTCGATCATCTCCTCGAGCTCGTCGAGGTTGAAGCCGACGCGTTCCTTGAGCTTTTCGGGATCGAAGTGCTTCTTGGCATGCTCGATCATGTGGCCGCGCTGGAACTCGCCCAGGCCACCCGCCTCAAAGCGCGGGAACTTCTCGAAGTTGAAGAGCGCGAGCTGCAGCCAGGGGATGTGCTTCCAGTCGATCCACGAGGTGTCGACGCCACCGGTCTTGCCGCCATGGCCGGTCAGCGCCAGCATCAGCGACTGCGCCCAGCCGGTGTAGATGCCGTTGGAATAGCGCCCGATGTTGAAGCCGTGCATCAGGATGGCCTTGCGGGCCTTCGCGAAGGCGCGGGCCTCGCCGCGCACCATCGAGGGCGCGATGCCGGTGGCGGCCTCGGTCGCCTCTGGCGGATAATTTGCGGCCTCGGCCTTCACCCGCTCGAAGACGGTGGTGACCGGGATGCCGCCCACCTCGAAGGTCCCCTCCAGCGCGGGATCGACGTCGCCGAGCACGAGGGTCTTCTCCTCGGAGCCCATCGAGCCCTTGACCTCGACCGGCGCGCCGGTGGCCAGGTCCCAGTGGTAGAAGACCTCCTCCGACCCGCCGTCCTGCAGGTCCGACTGGCGCAGCAGCATGCCGGTATCGCTGCGCACCAGCACCGGCAGGTCGGTCTGCTCCTTCATGAAGGCGGGCTTGTAGAGCTGCTCCTCGATGATGACGTTCACGAAGGACATCGACAGGAACGGATCCGCGCCCGGCGTGATCGGCATCCAGAGATCGGCGTGGATCGACGACGGGTTGTAGTCCGGCGCCACCGAGACCACGCGGGCCCCGTTCCACTTCGCTTCCCAGATGTAGTGGGCATCGGGAATGCGCGTCGCGTTTGGATTGAACAGCGACATCATGATGTAATCGGCATCGAACCACGCGTCGGAGGTGAAGCTCTCCAGCGGGTTGCCATAGGCCAGGTGGGCGCCGGTATTGAGGTCGCCGACATCGGTGAAGATGTCGAGCTGCACGCCGCCGACGAGCGACGCGAAGCGATAGGGCGCCGCGAAGCGGACCATCGACAGGTTGCCCGACCCGGTATGGGTCATCAGTTTGCCGGGTCCGTACTTCTCGAAGATGTCGATGATCTTGTCGGCGATCTCTTCGGCGGCCTGGTCCCAGGAGATGCGCTGCCACTTGCCCTCGCCGCGCTCGCCGGTGCGCTTGAGCGGATAGCGCAGGCGGTCGCCCTCGTACATCGCGGCCGAGTGGATCGCGCCCTTCTGGCAGCCGCGCGGGTTGGCGTCGGGCACGTTCGGATTGATCTGCGGGTACTTGGCCAGCTGCTCTTCGCGGATGACGATGCCGTCCTTGACGTAGACATCGAAGGCGCAGTTGCCGACGCAGTTGATGCAGTGTGCCGCCTTGCCGATCTTGTCCCAGGTGAACTCGCGCCGGTAGAGATCCTCCCAGTCGCGATACGGGTATTCCTCATCCAGCGTATCGGCGATCGGCTCGAGCCGGTTCAGCGCCCAGGATCGGTCCGCGGCAAGAATGCCCGTGCCGACAAGCGTGCTCGATTGCAGGAACTCACGACGCTTCATGCGCAGCATGATTGTCCTCCCTTGGCTTGCTCGAGCGGTTGGTTCCGCATGGCTGGCTAGTTTCGCAAAAGGGTACCGAGTAATCGCCAATACCCCTAGGGAAACCCGACGGCGCGAGGGCGTACATGGCGACCTGCAACTCTTGATGTCGACAGGCCTCTCCAAATCAATGGCCGGAATCGAGGGATGAAATGAGCCCCGTTGCTTCGCGAAACGTCAGGTTTCTTGACGCTCATCGGGCGCCGGGCGTCGCCTGTGCTGCGGATGGTCTGGGAGCCGGGAACGGAGCAGGGGCATGGGGCGGCTGTTCCGGGCAGGCGGGGCCGATGTCGGCGGCGCTGCGGCAGCGGGCCTTCAGCGGTCGGCGACCGAGTCGCGCTCGATGATCCGGCCCCCGAGCTGGAGGGGGGTGATCGGGGCGCCGCCCTCGAGATGGGCCATGAGCTGCGCGGCGACGGTCTCGCCCATCACGCGGGCGGGCAGGTCGATGGTGGTCAGTGCCGGCACGGCGGCGGCCGACCAGTCGAGGTTGTCGAAGCCCATGACCGACATGTCGTCCGGCACGCCGAGACCGGCATGCGCCAGGGCGAAATACGCGCCGAGCGCCAGGACGTCCGAGAAGCAGAGGATGGCCGTCGGCCGCCGCTCGAGATCCAGCACGCGCTCACCGGCGCTGCGCCCGCCCGCCACGTCCAGCGTGGTTTCGAAGAAGGTGAGCGTCGGGCCCTGCATCGACACGGCGCGGGCGCCGGCGCACCGGGCGCAGGTCCGGTCGCTCTCCCCCAGCGGGCCATGCAGGACGGCGATGTCGCGATGTCCGCGCCGGTGCAGGTACCCGACGGCATCGCCCGCCAGCGCCGCGTTGTCGTAGCCGATCGTGGGCGTGCTGCTCGCATCGTCCCAGGTCGAGGTGAAGACGAAGGGCACGTTGCGCCGGGTCAGCAGGGCGCCGAGTTCGGGGCTGTGCACGGCGCCGCTCAGGATGAAGGCCTGGGCGCCCATGCCGAGGAGCTTGCGCGCGGACTTCAGCTCGCTCTGCGGGTCGGCGTTCGAGATCGCGAGCACGAGGGCATAGCCGCGCGCGCCGAGGGTCTGCTCGATGGCGGCGACGTACTTGGCATAGATCGAATGCTCGATGGTGGGGATGATCGCCGCAATCGTCCGCGACCGCGCCGTCGACAGCGCGCGCGCCGCCGGGTTCGGCAGGTAGTCCAGCTCGCGGCAGGCCTGCAGCACGCGGTCCCGCGTCGCCGGCGAGACGTTGCGCGCATCGTTCATCACCCGCGAAACCGTGGCGATCGACAGCCCGGTCTCGCGGGCGACGTCGCGGATACTGCCGGCCTTCTTGGTCAAGCGGGACGCTCCGGATTGCTGGGAACGACAGTTGATGCTTGACGCGTCGGGTTGGCAAGCATCCAATGAAACCGGTTACAGAGATGGGTTCTCGGCCGTGTAACCGGTTACAGACGATCGGGCGCCGTCGATCCACGGCAGCATGGGGGGCACGCGAGGTGCCGAGCACGACGATGGACCGAGTGCTGGAGCGGCGCAGGTATCGCGGCTTCGACAGGCCCGCACGGGGCCACCGCGACGTCGCCTGGGGCACGGCCGGGCGCCTCACGGCAAGCGCTGGATCGCTGATCTCGCTCACCAATGTCGACGGTGGCGCCCCCGCCTGGATCACCGGCCTGACCGCGGGCGCGCGGACCTTCTCGACCGATGCGCTGGACCTGGCCGGGGTCGCCACGCAGCCGCTCGACGCCGGCGCCTTCGATGCCCGGGAGATGGCGGCGCTGGCTGCGGGGCGGGACACGCGGCTGGACGAGGGGCGCGCGGCGACCCTCTTCGACCCCTCGACGCCGGCGGGCGAGATGTTCATCACCCGCGCGCTCGACGACCTGGAGCTGTTCGTCATCGCACCGGCCGCGGCGGGTTTCGTCGAGGGCGGCGGCGGCAGCCGGTTCACGGTGCAGGTCACGCCGCCCGTCGGCGGGGCGATCGAGGCGCGGCTGCCTGACCCCCTGGGCCGGATCGTGGACGAGTTCCGCGTCGACCGCGCCACGGCCAGGGCCTACACGGTCGCGAAGGGCCAGTTCGTCCAGGTCATCGACGTCGAGGGCCAGCAGTGCTCGGACTTCATGGCGATGCGCGCCAGCGCGCTGGACAGCGGGCTCGAGCGCTGCATCGACAGCACCGTCTCGCGCACGATGACGCGCAGCGCCTATCCGCTCCCGGGGCTGGCCGACAAGTTCTACGACCAGGACATCAGGCCGCTGCTGCAGGTGCGCCAGGACACCGTCGGGCGGCACGACACCTTCGCGCTGGCCTGCACCGCCCGCGGCTACGAGGAGCGGGGCTTTCCCGGGCACATCAACTGCTCGGACAACATCTCGGACGTGTTCGAGCCCTACGGGATCCAGCGCCGCCGCGCCTGGCCCGCCATCAACTTCTTCTTCAACTCGTGGATCGACTGGCGCGACCATGCGATCGCGTCGGACGAGGCCTGGTCGCGCGCGGGCGATTATGTCTGCCTGCAGGCGCTCACGGATCTGGTCTGTGTCTCGACGGCGTGCCCGGATGACGTGGATCCGATCAACGGCTGGAATCCGACGGATGTCCACGTCCGCATCTACGAGGAGGGCACCCCCATCACCCATTCGGTCTCCTGGCGGGCCCAGCCCGAGGACGCCGGCGCGCTGACGCGTCACAGCGCCTTCCATCCCCGGACCTCGGCGCTCACCTCGACCTACCAGCCGGCGCGCGACCTGTGGCTGCCGACGCAGTTCGACGCGACCGGCGCGATCGCCGAGTACTGGGCCTGTCGCAACGCCGCGACGCTGCAGGACATGTCCGGTCTCAGGAAGTTCGACATCGTCGGCCCGGATGCCGAGGCGCTGCTGCAGCACTGCCTCACGCGCGACGTCTCGCGGCTGTCGCAGCATCGCGGCTTCTATGCGCTGCTCTGCGACGCGCGGGGATCGGTGCTGGACGACGGCACGCTGTTCCGGCTGGAGCCGGCGGTCTTCCGCTGGTGCTGCGGCTCGGACGACTCGGCCCTGCACCTGCGCGAGCAGGCCGAGACGCTGGGCCTGCAGGTCCATGTCCGCTCGCTCGGGGCGAAGATGGCGAACCTGGCGCTGCAGGGGCCGAGGGCACGCGACATCCTGCGCGAGGTCGTGTTCACCCAGCCTCACCGCCCGGTGCTCGACAACCTGAAATGGTTCGGCTTCACCGTCGCCCGGCTGCGTGACCGCGACGGCCCGGCCTTCCAGCTCTGCCGCACCGGCTTCACGGGCGAGCTCGGCTACGAGATCTTCTGCGACCAGAACGATGCGCTGGAGATCTGGGACGGCCTGATGGCCGCGGGCACGCGCCACGCCCTGGTGCCGATGGGCGGTCAGGCGCTGGAGATGCTGCGGATCGAGGCGGGCCTCATGATGGCCGGGCGCGAGTTCGGCCCCGACTGCGACGCGCTGGAGGCCGGTCTCGGCTTCGCCGTGGACTTCCGCAAGGCGGCGTTCATCGGCCGCGCCGCCCTGGCCCGCAATGCCGCCGCACCGCGGCGCAAGCTGGTCGGCCTGCGCTTCGGCGGCGCCGAGCATCCGGTCCACGGCGACGGCGTCTTCGTCGGGCGCGAGAGGGTGGGCACCGTCACCTCGGCCAGCTTCTCCCCGGAGCTCGGCCACGCGATCGCCATGGCCCGCGTCGCGGTCGAGAATGGCCAGGACGGTGCCGAGCTGGAGGTCGGCAAGCTGGACGGGCACATGAAGCGCCTGCCCTGCGCCGTCACCTCGATCCCGTTCATCGACCCGAAACGAGAGAAGGCGCGCGCATGACCGGCGCCTCGCGGACGGGAGCATGCGGCGGCGCAACCCTCGCCCGCGGTGTGTGAGAGATCCTCGCCGACCGCGCCGACAGGGCGATGGCGGCCCCGGATCAACGGCTCCGGATCGAGGACCGCATCAAGGAGACGTGACTGGCCTCGGCAGGCACCACGGGCGAGACGACAGGGATGCGCCGCCTCTTGC
>JBCBPG010000280.1:0-6067 GCA_039820865.1 Pseudomonadota bacterium | reverse complement strand
TCGCGCGCGAAGACTGGCTCTCGGGCGGGGTGCGAGACTGCACCAATGAGTGGCAGGGCGCTGCGTGTTGCCCTTTTCCTGCCCTGTTTGCGCGGCGGCAGCCTCTTCTGGTTGCAGTATGTCGTGGTTCCGTGCCGCATGTGGATCGCCAAGGCCGCCCGAGTTCCGGAGTTTGCCCGCGCCACCCTTCCCGCCCCGTCTGGCACACCGATTGCAACGCAGTCTGCGCAAGTCGCTTGCACCAAGGGCAAGCGGCTGAAGAAAGCCGGGGATCGCCCCCGGCGGTGCCACGGGCGACCAACGCCCGGGCGCCGTGGCAACGGGTCTTTCGGGGCCGAGGAGGTATAGATGTCGAAGACGAGAACCGTTCTCGCGGCAGCCATGGCAGCCTGCATCGCGGCGATGGCCAGCGGCGACGCCGAGGCCGCCACCTGCGAGCCCGCCAAGCTGGCGGAGAAGTACCCCAGCCTCGCCGACAGGACGCTGAGGGTCGGGGCCGATCCCCAGACGCCGCCCTACGTCATGCGCGAGGACGGCAACTTCGAGAACGTGATCGGCGTCGACGCCGATCTCGCGCGGGCCGTCTTTGACTGCCACGGGATCGAGTACGAGTTCTTCCTCGGCGGCTGGTCCGGCCTGCTGCCCGCCGTGATCGCGGGGCAGATCGACGTGATGTGGAACAACCTCTACTACACGGCCGAGCGGGCCAAGCAGGCCGACTACGTCATCTACATGCAGGCCGGCACCGGCGCGCTGGCGGAGGCGGGCAACCCCACGGGGGCCTCGGCGATCGACCAGCTCTGCGGGATGACCGTGGGCGTCGGCCTCGGAACGGTCGAGGAAGCGGCCATGCGCACCGAGACCGAGAAGTGCACCGAGGCCGGCAACGAGGCCATCAACGTGATGACCTTCCCTGACGTCGGCACGGGCGTGCGCCTGCTCGACAGCGGGCGCGCCGACATCCTCCTCTGGGACCTCGCCTTCGTGGACAGCCGCGTCAAGGACAGCCCCGAGAAGTACTCCCGCGCCTTCCTGATCCTCTCGGGCTTCCAGATCGGCGCCGGCGTGCAGAACGGCAACGATGAACTGACCCAGGCGATCCACGAGGGCCTCGTCGCCATCGCCGAGAGCGGGGCGAAGAAGGCGATCTTCGAGAAGTACGAGGTCGACCCGACGCTCGCCCTGCCCGCCGAGATCAAGCTCGACTGATCGCGGGGTCCGCCACGATGACGCTCACAGGGCGCAGCATCCTCTCCGTCGCCGCGACCTTGCTGCTCGCGCTCGGTGTGGTGATCGTGGCGGACATGCCCGCCTCCGTCGGGGCGCAGGAGAAGTCGACGCTCGAGGCGCTGGCGGGCGGCGCGGCCATGACCGAGGACACCGACGAGGGGGCGCTGCCGACCTGGCTCACCGACTTCGCGGGCTACCTCGTCTCGGGCTTTCTCTGGGAGGGGGCGCTGCTCGCCGTTCAGATCACGGCGCTCTCGATGACCTGCGGGCTGATCCTCGGTCTGGGACTGGCCCTGATGCGCCTCTCGCGGTTCTTTCCCGTCCAGGCGCTCGCATGGTTCTACATCTGGGTGATGCGGGGGACGCCGCAGCTCCTCCAGCTCGTCTTCATCTTCGACGCGCTGCCCTTCATCGGCATCCGGCTCGACAGCTTCACGACCGCGGTGATCGGGTTCTCGCTCAACCAGGCCGCCTTCAGCGCCGAGATCATCCGCGGCGGCATCATCTCGGTGAACCGCAACCAGTCGGTCGCCGCCGAGGCGCTGGGGATGCCGCCGTTCCTCACGCTGCGCCGGATCATCCTGCCGCAGGCGATGCGCGCCATCCTGCCCGGCACGTTCAACGACATGATCGGGATGATCAAGCTCACCTCGATCGCCTCGGTCATCTTCGTCAACGAGCTCACCTTCCGCTCGCAGCAGATCGTCGGGCAGAACTTCAAGTTCTTCGAGGTCTTCGCGGCAGCGGGCTGCATCTACCTGCTGATGACGAGCGTGATCTCGGTGGCGCAGTGGCTGATCGAGCGCCACTTCGACCACGAGCGCGAGCCGCTCGAGTTCGGCAAGGGCGCGCTGGGGCGCATGTTCGCCTTCGACTTCCGCGGCGCGGCGCCGGTACCCGTACCGCAAGGCACGCGCGGCGAGGCCGGGGTGTTGGACGACGCGACGCCCTCCGCCCGGCCGGTCGAGCCGGACACCGTCTGGCTGCGCTCGCTCATCACCGGCGCGGGAGAGGCGGGCGCGCACGACGAAGGCTTCGTCTCCTGTCGCAACGTGCAGAAGGCCTACGGCGCCAACACGGTGCTGGACGGCATCGACTTCCATGTCGCCCGCGGCGAGGTGGTCGCGATCCTCGGCCCCTCCGGCTCGGGCAAGAGCACGCTGCTCCGCATGATCAACCACCTCGAGACGATGGACTGGGGCGAGATCACGGTGGACGGTCAGCACGTCGGCTACGAGGCCGTGGCGGGGGGGCTGCGCCCCAGCCGCCACCTCTCGGCGGCGCGCGCGCGTGCGCGGATCGGCATGGTCTTCCAGCACTTCAACCTGTTCAATCACATGACCGCGCTGGAGAACATCATGGAGGCGCCGGTGCGGGTCTACGGCGTGCCGCACGCCGAGGCCGAGGAGACCGCGCGCAAGCTGCTGGCCACGGTCGGGCTCTCGGCGCATTCGGACCACCTGCCGCACCGGCTCTCGGGCGGGCAGCAGCAGCGGGTGGCGATCGCGCGGGCGCTCGCAACCTCGCCGCGGGTGATGCTCTTCGACGAGCCGACATCGGCGCTCGACCCCGAGCTGGTCGGCGAGGTGCTCTCGGTCATGCGCCGGCTGGCCGAGGCCGGGATGACCATGATCATCGTGACCCACGAGGTCCGCTTTGCGCGCGACGTGGCCGACCGGGTGGTGTTCATGGCCGACGGCAGGATCGTGGAGGAGGGGCCCGCCCGCCAGGTGATCAACGAACCGGCGGAGGAGCGCACGCGGCGCTTCCTGCGGATGGTCGAGCGCGAGGAGACGTGAGCGGGGGCACTCAGAAGCTCGGCGGGGTGTTGATCCAGAGGACGAGACAGTCCTCCTCGCCGAGCGCGCGGTAGCTGTGGGGCCGGTCCGACGAAAAGAAGAAGCTGTCCCCGGTGCCGACCGGGTAAAGGCGCTCGTCGACGACCAGCTCGAGGCGCCCGCGCAGCACGTAGCCGACCTCCTCGCCCTCGTGCTGGAAGGGCCCGCAGAGCGGCCCGCCCGCCGGCAGGTTGATCAGCAGCCCCTCGAGCCGGCGGCTCTCGGCGAACGGTATCAGGCTGTCCGCGACGCTGCCGTCGCCCTCCGTCGCCTCGGCGCGCAGATAGCGCGGCCGCTCGCCCGGGCCGTAGACGATGCAGCCGTCCTCCTCGGGCGGCATGAGAAGGGCCGCGACGCTCACGTCGAGCGCCCGCGCCACGCGGTGAAGGGTGGTGAGCGAAGGCATGACGAGCCCGTTCTCGATGCGCGAGAGCAGGCTCTCGGAGCAGCCCGCGGCGCCGGCCAGATCCTTGAGCCTCAACTGGCGGAGCTTGCGAAAGCCGCGGAGCCTGCGGCCGAGGGCAAGGAGATCCTCGGCCTCGGTCCCGGCGTCGGTTCCTGCGTCGGGGGCGGCCGCCGCGTTGGGGGCGTCCCCGGTCATCGTGCTTTCCTGCTTGATCGTCGTCATGAAGACTGTCGCTGGCACGGGCCGGCGCACGGTGGCTGGCACCGGCGGGCGCGGATGAAATCAGGGCTGGCGGGCCACGGCCTCGATTTCGACCAGCATCTCGGGCTCGGCCAGCAGGGCGTGCACCACCGTAACGGCCGGGGGCGTTCCGGGGAAGAAGGTGTCGTAGGCCGCGCGCACCGCCTCGGCGTGGCGGAAGTCCGTGACGTAGACCGTGCAGCGCAGGACGTCTTCGAAGCCCGCGCCGCCTTCCGCGAGGATCGCGCCGATGTTGCTCAGCGCCTGGCGGGTCTGCGCGGCCGGGTCGCCGGGGCCGACGATCTCGGCCCTGGCATTCCAGGCGACCTGTCCGGCGGTCCAGATCATGCCGCCGGCCATGGCGCCGGGCGCGTAGGGGTAGGTGCGGCGCGGCTGGAACGACAGGCTCGCCGGCGTGAGGATGGTGCGCGGCATGCCGGCTCAGTCCTCGCCCAGAAAGGCGACGGCCTCGATCTCGACCAGCCAGTGCGGATCGGCCAGCCGGGCCTCGACCGTGGTGCGTGCGGGCGGGTCCGCGGGAAAGTGCCGCGCGAACACGTCGTTCATCGCCTGGAAGGTACGGATATCCGCGAGATAGACGTTGCACTTGAGGACGTCGTCGAGCGAGCCGCCGCGCGCCGCCAGGACGGCTGCCATGTTCGCGAAGACCTGCTCGGTCTGCGCGCCGACATCGGTGCCGCCGACAAGCGCGCCCGAGGCGTCCACCGGCACGCAGCCGGAGAGGAACAGCCAGCCGCCTGCCGCGGCACCGGGGCTGAGCGGGAAGGCGGCGGCATCCGGGTAGGCGACGCCCTCGGGTCGCACGGGATCTCTGGGCATCGTGGGGCGCTCCGATGAAGGGTCGAGGTTCGATTAGGCCACCGATGCCCGGATCGCAAGGCGCTTGCAAGAGGGGCAGGTGGCGGCGTGGATCGAGGCCCGCCTGCCTTCGAATTGCGCAACTCAGCCGGTCGGGCGGCGACAGCGGAGGCATCCGCGCCGAGCCAGCGGATCGACGGCTCGAGCGCAGCGCAGGCGTAACGTCTTTGCCTGCAGCGGAAAGGCTCCGGCAACGAAGTGGAGAGAGGGCCGGGTGCCGTAACCGGGTGCTCTGGCGCGGGTCTTGCTTAGGGGCATGCAGGCACGCAAGAGACTTGCATGAAGCGCAAGAGTGCGTCCGGCCCCCGGACGTGACAAGGGCAGGAGGCACGCGATGCGCATGTCGATCGACGTCGGCGGAACCTTCACCGACCTGGTGATCGACCCGGGCGACGGGGCGCTCCGCCTCGTGAAGGCCCCCACGACCTACCCCGACCCGATCGAGGGCATCGTCGACGCCATCTCCCGCGCGGCGCAGGCCGAGGATACGGAGGTCGGCGCGCTGCTGGGGCGCACGGAACTCCTCTTCCACTCGACCACGCGGGCGATCAATGCGGTCGTCACGGGCAAGACCGCGCGCACCGCCTTTCTCGCGACCGAGGGCCACCCGGACATCCTCACGATCCGCGAGGGCGGGCGCACCGACCCCTTCAACTACCGCGTCCCCTATCCCGAGGCCTACATTCCGCGCGCGCTCACCTTCGAGGTGCCGGGGCGCATCTGGGCCGACGGGCGCGAGGTCGTGGCGTTCGACGAGGACGCGGTGGTCGCGGTGATCGAGCGGCTGCGCGAGGCGCAGGTCGAGGCGGTCGCGGTCGCGCTCATCTGGTCCATCGTGAACCCCGCGCACGAGATCCGGGTGGGCGAGCTTCTGGAACGGCACCTGCCGGGCGTGCCCTACACGCTGTCGCATCGGCTCAACCCAACGATCCGGGAGTACCGCCGGGCATCCTCCACGGCGATCGACGCCTCGCTGAAGCCGGTGATGAGCAGCTACCTTCGCGCGCTCGAGACGCGGCTCTGCGCGCTCGGGCTCGCGGGAGAGATCTTCGCCGTCACCTCGCAGGGCGGGCTGGTGGACCTGGCCCAGCTCGCCGAGCGGCCGATCCTCTCGCTCAACTCCGGCCCGTCCATGGCACCCGTGGCGGGCGCGCGTTACGCCGCCCTCGAGGGATCGGCGCTCGCCATCGTGACGGATGCGGGCGGCACAACCTACGACGTGAGCCTCGTGCGCGACGGTGCGATCCCCTGGACGCGGGAGACCTGGCTCGGGCCGCTCTACCAGGGGCACATGACGGGCTTTCCCTCGGTCGACGTGAAGAGCATCGGCGCGGGCGGGGGCTCCATCGCCTCGGTCGACGCGGCGGGGCTGCTGAGCGTCGGCCCCGAGAGCGCGGGCTCGACGCCCGGCCCCGTCTGCTACGGCCGTGGAGGGACCGAGCCGACGGTGACCGACGCCGCCCTCGTCCTCGGC
>JBCBPG010000279.1:0-6078 GCA_039820865.1 Pseudomonadota bacterium | reverse complement strand
GCCCGAGCGCGAGGGCAGGGCATAGTCGACGCGGATGTTGCCGGGGCCGAAGGGGCTCTCGCCGAAATCGGCGGTGTCGGCGGCGGGGTCCGAGACATGGGTCTCGTTGTCCGCGCCCTGGCGCTCGGTCGCCGCCACCGCACCCTCGCTGGTGGGCGTGATCGTGGTGTCGATCAGCGGGTCCTGCAGGAACTGGTCGGCCGCGCCCGGCACGCTGTCGCCGTCGTTGGGATCGGCGTTGTAGTCGCCGACGATGACGAAGCGCGCGCCCTCTTCCAGCCCGCCGGTGACGCCCTCGTCGTCGTAGATGTAGTCCTCGCCGTTGACGTAGTCGGTCCAGAACCGGATCTCGTCATGGTTGAGCTTGCCGTTCAGGTCCTCGGGCCCGTCGAAGACCGGCGGGGTCGGGTGGGCGGCCAGGATGTGCACCGTCTCGCCGTTCACGTCGACGGGCAGGTCGACATGGTTCTTGGCCGACAGGAAGAAGCCGTTGGCCTCCTCCTCGGTGAAGAAGCTCGTGTCCTCGTTGTTCGGATCCTCGGCGTCGAACGGACGCTCGGGGTCGAAGAGGGGGCGGCCCATCTCGGTGTCGAACAGCAGCGCACCCGGCATGTCGGCCCAGAGGAAGTCCTGGAAGGTCCGGATCTCCTCGGTGAGGATCGGGTACTTCGAGTAGATCACGTAACCGAACTGGCCCGGGAACTGCCCGAAGCCGTGGCTGTCGTTGGCATAGGTGAAGCTGCCGAGATCGGCCTCGGTCGCGACGATGCCGTCGTTGTTCTTGTCGAAGCCGGTCAGCCGGCCGGTATTGCTGTCGGCGACGTAGACATAGGGGAAGTCGATCGGGTCGGCGCCGTTCTGGCCGACGCTCAGAAAGTTGTCCTGGAAGTCCTGCGCCGCCTGGCCGGTCAGGTCGACGTCGAACTCGTTGACCAGGAGGACATCGGGGTTCAGCCGCTGGATCGTCTCGGCCGCGCCGGTGAGGTTGGCGAGCTGCGCCTCCGAGGCCAGGCCCGGGTCGGCGAGCTGGGCGGCGAGCTCGCCCTCTGTCGAGCGGTTGAGCGACGCGTTGAACGTCGTGACCCGGATGTCGGTCATGGGGCGGATCCTCCGGCGTGGCGTGGCTGCGGCGAGGGCAGCCCGGGGGGCAGTCTGGCGATGGCAGACTTTGGGACAGTCCTTCCGCGGTATGGGACTGCCCTGCGACAGACGCATGACGCGCGGGAGACGTGACCGTGACGCCGCCGGTTCAACCAGCAGTCGTGGCGGATCGGCACCTTGGGTGGAGAGTGGCGGTGCGTTTCACGCATCCTGCGCCCCCGTCATGCCGGAGAGGGCGGCCGCGTAGGGTGCGTGAAACGCACCGCTGGCGGGAGGCGGAGGCGCGCCTGGCGCGCCCCCGGGGTCGCAATGCAGCCCGCGGCATCGGCGCCCGACAGGGTACGTGGAACGCACCCCTCGCCGATGGCGGGCGCGGGCGAAGCGCGCGCCCGGTCGTCAGGCCGCGCGGGGCATCGAGGTGGCGGCGGTCAGCGCCTGGTCGAGATCGGCGATGATGTCGTCCGCGCTTTCGATCCCGATCGACAGGCGGATGACGTTGTCCGCCGCCCCCGCCGCCTCGCGCTGCTCGGGCGAGAGCTGGCGGTGCGTGGTCGAGGCCGAGTGGATGATCAGCGAACGCGCATCGCCGAGGTTGGCCACGTGGCTCAGCAGCTTGACGTTGTCGACCACCTTCACGCAGGCGTCGTAGCCACCCTTGATCGCGACGGTGAAGATCGCGCCGGCGCCGTTCGGGCAGATCTTCTTCATGCGCCGGTAGGTCGGGTTCGACTTGAGGCCGGCATAGCTCACGCCCTCGACCCGCGGATCGGCCTCCAGCCACTCGGCCACCGCCCTGGCGTTGGCGACATGCTTGGCCATGCGCAGCGACAGCGTCTCGATGCCGAGCAGCGTGACGAAGGCGTCCTGCGGCCCCTGGCACATGCCGAGATCGCGCAGGCCCACGGCGTGGCTGTGCAGCGTGAAGGCGGCCGGGCCGAAGGTGGGGTGGAAGGCCATGCCGTGATAGGCGGGCTCGGGCTGGCTGAGCGAGGGGAACTTGTCGGAGGCCGACCAGTCGAACTTGCCCGAGTCGACCACGATGCCGCCCATCGCGGCGCCATGGCCGCAGAGATACTTGGTGGTCGAGTGGACGACGAGCGTCGCGCCATGCTCGATCGGCCGGCAGAGGAACGGCGAGGCCGAGGTGTTGTCGACGATCAGCGGCACGCCCTTCTTGTCGGCGATCGCGGCGATCTTGGGCAGGTCGGCGATATGGCCGCCCGGGTTGGCGATGCTCTCGCAGAAGATCGCCTTGGTGCGCTTGTTGCAGGCCTTGGAGATCTGGCCCGGCATGTCGATGTCGACGAACCTGGCCTCCCAGCCGAAGCGCCTGATCGTCTGGCTGAACTGGGTGACCGAGCCGCCGTAGAGCCGGTTCGAGACCACGACGTTGTCGCCCGGGCCCATCAGCGGGAAGAGCGCCATGATCTGCGCGGCATGGCCCGAGGCGCAGGCGGTGGCGCCGGCGCCGCCCTCGAGCGCGGTGATCCGGTCCTGCAGCGCGCCGACCGTCAGGTTGGTCAGGCGCGAGTAGATGTAGCCGACCTCCTGCAGGTTGAAGAGGCGCGCGGCGTGGTCGGCGTCCTGAAAGACATAGGCGGTGTTCTGGTAGATCGGCACCTGGCGCGCGCCCGTGGCGGGGTCGGGCTTGGCGCCCCCGTGGATCTGCAGCGTGTCGAAGCCGTAGGTCGTCTCGGTCATGGTGGTCTCCCTGTCTATTGCCGCCCCGCCCGGGCGGGCCCCGGCCGGTGCGTGCCGGGCCGTGGCCGGCGGAAGGCTGGCGCGACGCCCGGGGCGGCGTGTGCGTCCTGCACAGCGGCTTTCCACTCCCGCGCGGCCCGGTCAAGGCACGTGCGGCGTCCCGGAAGCCGTCGCTGGGCCGGTCGTCCCCGTTGGCACAGGTGCCCCGGGCCACGTCACCGGCGGCCTCTGGTTCCGGGTGAGGCCGAGGTGAGACCGGGGTGAGCACTGGGTGAGGCTGGGCCGGGCGCCGGTATGCGGGTGGATGCCGCCGGGTGCCGGCGGGTTCAGCCGGGGCGCTCCAGCTCGATCTTGGGGCAGCGATCCATCACGACGTCGAGGCCGGCGGCGCGGGCACGCGCGGCGGCGGCGTCGTCGACCACGCCAAGCTGCATCCAGATTGTCGCAAGGCCGAGCGGGCCGAGCGCGGCGATCGCCTCGTCGACCACGGCGCCGGCATGCGCGCTCTGCCGGAAGATGTCGACCATGTCGACGCGGATCCCCTCCGCGGCCAGCGCCGACAGGTCGGCGCGCACGGTTTCGCCGAAGAGCGTGCGGCCCGCCTGGCCCGGATTGACCGGGATCACCCGGTAGCCGCGCCCGGCGAGAAATTCGCCCACGCGGTGCGATGCGCGCGACGGGTTCGGCGAGGCGCCGACAAGCGCGATGACCCGGGTGCGCGCCAGGATGGCGTCGATCGATGCCTTCCCCGCCGCCGGGGCGTCGCTGCCCGTATCGGCACTGCCCGTATCGTCATTGCCCGTATCGTCAGCGCCCGGCTGGGCGCCCGACGGGGCGGTGCTGTGCACTGATGGGTTGTTCGCCGCCATCTGCATTCGCCCCCTGATGGCAGCCTTGCCATCTGTCATTTCATGAAACACCGTCTCTTTCATGAAAAAACCCGCCAGTTACCGTCAAGACGGCAACCGACGGGGTCAAGTCGGAACGAGGGACAGTGAGTGTTGGGATGGGCCGTTCAATTCCATCCCACGGGCAACAGTATGGGGCTTTCGCGACGGATGCGTAACCCCGGAGGCTTCGGATACGCTGGAATTTTTGTGACCCGTGTCACAACGATCTACGCTTTGTCCCGTCTCGCGGCGGCGTAGAGGGCGACGGCGGCGGCGTTCGAGACGTTGAGCGAGGCGAAGTCCCCTGCAGCCGGAATCCGGGCGAGATGGTCGCAGAGGCTGCGGGTGCGCGCGCGCAGGCCCGGTCCCTCGGCGCCGAGGACCAGGACCAGGGGATCCTTCCCGACCGCGCCGATCGCCGCGTCGAGATCGCCATCGCCGGCACCGTCGAGGCCGATGGTGGCGAAACCCATCCGCCTGGCGGTCTGGAGCGCGTCGCCGAGGTTGACGGGCCGAAGGTAGGGCTGGCGTTCGAGCGCGCCCGAGGCCGCCTTGGCCAGCGCCCCGGTCTCGGGCGCGCTGTGGTGGCGGGGCGCGATCACCGCAGCGGCGCCGAACACCTCGGCCGAGCGGAGGATGGCGCCGACATTGTGCGGATCGGTCACGCGGTCGAGGGCGATCAGCGTAGGCCGCGGGCCGGCGAGCGCGCGCTCGCAGAACGGGCCGAGGGCGCCCCAGTCGAGCGGTGCGGCCTCGAGTGCGGCGCCCTGGTGGACCGAGCCGGGGTCGAGCGGGGCGGGGAAGCGGCGCGGGTCCGCCGTCTCGACGGGAAAGTCGAGCGCGTCGAGGGCGCCGTCGTCGAGCCCCTCGGCCAGGCGCAGCCGTGCATTGGGCGTGAGCACGAGGCGCCTGAGCGTGCGCCGCGGATTGGCCAGCGCGTCGCGGACGGCGTGCAGCCCGAAGAGCCAGACCGTGTCGCTGCCCAGTCCGTGAGCCAGTCCGTGGGCCAGTCCGTGGGCCTTGCCGTGGGTCTTTCCCTGGCCGTGGCCGGCAGGACCGCGGCGCGGGCCCGCCTGTCCCTCCCTGCGCGGCCCAGCGGTGGAGCCACGGCCCTTGGCGCCGGCAGGGTCGGGGGTCTTGGAGGCCGCCGCCGGGCGGTCATCGCCGCCCGCCCGGTTGCCTGTCCCGCTGCCAGTCCGGTTGCCCGTCCCGTTGCCAGTACGGTTGCCTGCACGGTCGCCGGAACCGGCCGGCGCGGTCGTGCGCGATGCGCCCTGCCGGGCCCCGGCGGCGGGGCGGGGCGGGCGGTCGTCGCGGGTATCATCGGCCATCGCGACCCTCCTTGCAGCCATCCCGGGCGGCCTGTCCGGCAGGACGCGGCTGCCGCTGCGCCCAGTGACGAGGGCGGTGGCGAGGGCGGTGCCGAGAGCGGTGTCGCGGACAGTGTCTGCGGCAGTGTCGGGGGCGGGCACCCGACCGCCCGGAAGTCCCGCCCGCCGCAGCCCTGCCGCCTCGTTACCCGCCGCTCCGGTATCCCGTCGATGCCACCGATCGCCCGCGGCCACGCACCGTCTGATGCCACGGCGCCACGCGTCGTCTCCGCTGGGGCCTAACCTGCGCTGTCGGGGGGATGCAACCGCGCCGGCCGGTCGGGGCGGGTGGCGCGGCGACGGGCGCCTGCGAGCGGCCGTTCTGTCGCCGGTTCGGCGGTTGACACCATTGCCCGGTGCGGACTAATCCCCACCACGCCGAGCGGGTCACCACCCGCAGCGCCGCCGGAGGGGTGGCAGAGCGGTCAAATGCAGCGGACTGTAAATCCGCCCCGGTAACGGTACGCTGGTTCGAATCCAGCCCCCTCCACCACCTCCACTACCTCCACCACTGGGGACATCGCGGAGCGGAGATCCTCCGGGCGGCGGCAGCGAGACGCTCTGGCCAGGCTGCGGCCGACAGGCCTGCCGGTTCGCCGGCCGTCCGGCGCGGGATGACGGACCGGCCTCGCCGGCTGCTGACTCACACCGGTGCAACCGTGGCGTGTGCGCAACGATCCTGCCGTGTCGTTATTGGGGCGACGGGCTCGATCTCGGACGTTCGGGCCGTGCGTTGGCGTCGTTCCTGACCTAACGGCAGATCGTTGGCACCCGACAACCGTCATTCGAGTGCGTATCATGCCTGCCGCTTCGTTCCCGTGCCGTCCGTGTTCGGACCTCCGCCTGGGCTTCCTGCTCGCCTCCACCTCGATCGTCGCGCTGCTGGCACCGATGCCGGCCAGCGGGCAGACGGTGACCTGCACCTTCGTGCTGGATGTCGACGGCAATGCCGAGCCGACCAGCGACTTCGAGGCCATCCTCGAGGGGCCCCCGGCGATCGCGCTGGGCGGCGGGGC
>JBCBPG010000278.1:0-6083 GCA_039820865.1 Pseudomonadota bacterium | reverse complement strand
GCGGCGACCGGCCTGCCCGCCCGCCGGCCGCGCATGTCCCAGAGCGCGGTGTCGACGCCGCCCATGGCACGGCGGAGATAGCTGCCGGGGAACTTGTGCTCACGCTCGGCCACCAGGTCGAGCAGGTCGTCGAGATCGCCGGTGTCCTGGCCCAGCATCCAGGGCGCCACCTGGCGATGCAGCACCTTGCAGGTGATGTCCGCGTGGTAGGTCGAGACTTGGCCCCAGCCCTTCGCCCCGTCCTCCATCGTCACGCGGACGAAACCGACATCCGGGGTCGTGAAGGTCTCGAGTTTCGCGATGCGATCCATGCCCCGTCTCCGGTCCCGTCGTCAGCCCGCCAGGATCATCTCCGCCGCCTTGGCCGCGACCATGATTGTCGGCGCATTGGTGTTCGCCGAGGTGATGTTCGGGAAGATCGAGGCATCCACGACCCGCAGCCCCTCGACGCCATGGACGCAGAGCGCGGCATCGACGACGCCGTCGTCCGCTTCGGGCGCCATGCGGCAGGTGCCGCAGGGATGGAAGACGGTGGTCGCCCGGGCGCGGAAGTCGGAGAGGATCGCGTCGTCGCTGGCGCCGGAGGGCGTGAAGCCGGTCGCCTCGGCGATCACGCCGCGCATCGCGCCGGTTGCCAGCAGGCGCTCGATCAGCCGTCCGCCGGCCACGACGCCCGCCACGTCCTCGTTGGTCGACAGGTAGCGCGGGACGATCATGGGCGCGGCGTCGATGTCGGCGCAGGTGATGTCGACGCGCCCCCTGCTGGTCGGCCGGCAGGTATTGAAGCCGAGGGCGAAGCCCGGCCAGGGGTCCGGGCGCAGGAGCGGGCGCTTGTTGCGCCAGGTCGTCGAGTAGCTGAGCGGCGTGAAGTAGAGCTGTATGTCCGGCCGCGGCGCCCGGGGATGGCTGCGGACCATGCCGCCCATCTGGTTGACGCTGAGCGTCAGGGGGCCCCGGCGGTCGAGCAGAAAGCGGAGCGCGGCGCCGAGCTGGCCGACATGGCGTCCCAGCGTCTGGTTCAGCGTGGGCTGGGTCGCGCGGAACAGGTAGTCGACGGAGAGGTGATCCTGCAGTCCGCCGCCGACGGCGGGGTTGGCATGCACCGTCTCGATGCCGAGGCGCTGCAGGAGCGCGCCGGGGCCCACGCCCGAGCGCTGGAGGATGGCCGGTGACCCGATGGCGCCGGCCGCGAGGACGATGGCGGCGCGCGCCCGGGCCTCGCCGGTCCGCGCGCCCTGGCGGTAGCGGATCGTCGCGGCCCGCCGGCCGTCGAAGCCGATCCGGTTCACGGTCGTGCCCGTGCGGATGCACAGGTTCCGCCGGCGCCGGGCGGGCTTCAGAAAGACCTCCGAGGCCGAATCCCTCAGGCCGCGCCGCGTCGTGAGGCGATAGGGCGCGGCCCCCTCGCTCCAGTGGCTGTCGACCGGCGGGGCCGTGCCGACGCCCGTCTCGGCGGCGGAGGTCAGGTAGGCCGCGCCGATGGGGTGGTAGTCGTCGCTGCGATCGGCGACGCTGACGCGGCCGCAGGGCGCGCCGCGGCCGTCGCCGACCTCCTCGACCTGCTCGAAGACGGGCTTGACCGCGCCCCAGTCCCAGCCCGGGTTGCCGGCCTCGGCCCAGTCGTCGAAATCCGCGGGCATGCCGCGCATCCAGACCAGCCCGTTGATCGAGGACGACCCGCCCAGGACCTTGCCGCGGGGCCAGTACATCTCGCGCCCGTCAATCGCCGGGTCGGGCGCGGCGCGGTAGCGCCAGTTGACCCGGTCGTCGTGGAAGGTCTTGCCATAGCCCAGCGGCACCCGCGTTGAGAGGCGGCGGTCGCTGCCGCCTGCCTCGAGCAGCAGGACGGCGTGACGCCCGCAGCGGGTCAGCCGCTCGGCCAGCACACAGCCTGCCGAGCCCGCGCCGACCACGATGAAGTCGAAATGATCCATGGCACCGCACCCTTTTCACCGAGCAGTCGCAGCGCCTCTGCGTTAAAGCAAACGATTGAATTTTGACCTTTGACCCAAGTTTTCTATGGTCATGTCATGAGCGACCTGCCCTCTCCGAACTGGCTGCGCACCTTCGAGGCGGCCGCGCGCCTCGGCGGCTTCAAGGCGGCGGGCGACGCGCTCGGACTGACGCCGGCGGCGGTCAGCCAGCAGATCCGCGCGCTGGAGGGGCATCTGGGGTTTCGCCTGTTCGACCGGCAGCCGCGCGGGGTCACGCTGACCGAGATGGGGCATGCCTATCTGCCCTCGGTCCGGCGCGCCTTCGAGGATCTCGAGACCGCGACGGCCGGGCTCTTCGGCCTCGGCGACCGCTCGTCGGTGATGGTGCGCGCGCCGATCAGCTTTGCCACGCTGTGCCTGGTGCCGGTCCTGCACGACTTCCACGCCCGCTACCCGGGGGTCTCGATCCGGCTCTGCACCTCCATCTGGGCCGAAACGGCCGAGGACAGCACGATCGACCTCGACATCCGCTACGGGGTCGGCCGGTGGCGGGACGCGGAGGTGATGCAGCTGAGCGAGCCCGTCTCGCTGCTCGTCTGCCCGCCCGGCACCGCGTTCCCGGCCGATCGCCGCCGGCTGCTGCAGCGCGAGGCGCGGCGGGCCATCCATGTCTCAGGCTACGAGGGGTTCTGGGCCGGGCTGGGGCGACAGCACGGCCTCGACAAGCTGCCGATCAGCGGCGCGATGGCGGCCGACAGCTCGCTTGTCGCGCTGGAGATGGTCGCAGGCGGGCTTGGCGCGGCGATCATCGCGCGGGAACTCGCATGCCGCCATCTCGCCCGCGGGACCGTGACCTCGCCCGAGGGCCTCACCTACGACCACAAGAGCGCCCACTACCTGGTGCGCCCGCGCAGCGCGCAGTCAACCGCACCCGCCATCCTGCTGTTCCGGAACTGGCTGATGGAGCAGGACTTTGCGAGCGGGGCAATCGATGGGGCCGTCGATGGGGCCCGCTGGCGTGATCAGTCGTCGTAGAGGCGGTTGCGGTCGTTGTGCTCGAACAGGCGCGTGACCTCCTCGAGGTCGTGGCCGCGCCCGGTATGGTCGACATTGGCCTCGGCATAGGTCGGCAGCCCGTCGGTCGGCGCGGCCCGCTCGGGCGCCCAGAGGCCCGAGCGGATGATCGCCTTGCCGCAGTGGTAGAACGCCTCCTCCACGCGCACCAGCACCGCCAGCGCCGGCACCCGGCCGCGGATCGCCATGCGCTCGAGCAGCGCCGGGTCGCGCACGACCTGGGCGCTGCCGTTCACGCGCACCGTCTCGTTGCGGTTGGGCACGAAGAAGAGGAGGCCGATGCGCCCGGTCTGGAAGATGTTGCGGAACCCGTCGAAGCGGCGGTTGCCGGGGCGGTCGGGAATGGCGAGCGTTTTGTCGTCGAGCACCTGCACGAAGCCGGCCGGATCGCCCTTGGGCGAGCAGTCGAGCCGGCCCCCGGCATCGACGGTGGTCATCACGAGGAAGGGCGAGCGCTCGATCCAGACGCGGCAGTGGTGGTCGATATGGTCGATGATCTTGACGTCCTGGGTGTCGTTGGGCGGGCGCGGGACGAGGGCGCGCAGCGCTTCCTCCGAGGTGACGATGTCGGTGGGCTGGTAGGGCATCTTGCCTCCGCTGGCAGTCGGGCCGGGCCGGACGGGGATCAGGCCGGCTGCTCCTCGATCCGGTCGGTCGCGGGCGGCGGGCCGGGCATCAGCGCCGCGAGCCGGTCGTAGAGCGCGGCGTCCATCGCAAAGCCGATCGCGGCCAGCGAGGGCGCGAGCTGGGCGGTGTCGCGCCCCGAGACGATGGGCAGGGGCGCGGTGGGGTGGCTGGCGACCCAGGCGACGGCCAGGGTCGCCGGGTGCACGCCGATCTCGCCGGCGATGGCGTCGAGCCCCGCCGCCGCCTCGTGCATCGCCACCTGGCCATAGCGCCGGGCGTAGCGGTCGTCCTCGGTCAGCCGCCCTGCCCCGCCGCCCGCGTACTTGCCCGTGAGCAGCCCGCCACCCAGCGGCGAGTAGCTGTGCACCGCGATGCCCTGGTCGCTGGCCATGGGCAGGATCTCGACCTCGGCCTGGCGCTTGACCAGCGAGTACATCGGCTGGACGTGGGTGATCCGGACGCCGAGGCGCACGGCGATGGCCTGCGCCTTCATCACCTGCCAGGCGGCATAGTTCGAGACGCCGATGCCGCCGATCTCGCCCTTCTGCTGCATCCCGGCGAGGACGGTCAGGCTCTCCTCCAGCGGCGTGGCCGGGTCGAAGCGGTGGAGATAGAGGCAGTCGACCCGCTCCAGCCCCAGCCGGCGGCGCGAGAGGTCGAACTGGGCGCGGATGTTGGCCGCCCCGGCCCCGCCGGCATAGGCGACCTTGGTCGCCACGCCGATGTCGTCGCCGGGATGGGCTGCGATCAGCCGGCCGAGGATCTCCTCGGACGCGCCATCGGTGTAGAGATGGGCGGTGTCGAACCAGCCGATCCCGGCCTCGCGACAGGCGTGGAAGGTCGCGGCGGCGGTCGCCTCGTCCGACTTGCCGCCCCACTGCATCGTGCCGAAGACCACCTCGTGGCGCACCGCTGGCTCCCCTGCTCCGACGCGCATCGCCGATGCGCCCTGCGCCGCTCATACCAGCCCCGGGGCGCGCATGGGTCGGAAAATGGCGGGGTCGGGTGCTGTGCTCGGCGAGCGGCGTCAGGCCGCCCGCCGGTCGCCACGCGGTGCGGGATCAGGCGACGAGGACGAGGTCGTCGTAGCCGAGGGCGGCCTCGTCGGCGGCGAAGGCGAAGCGCTCGAACCCGTACGTCGTCAGGGTCTCGCCCGCGAAGGTGAAGCTGACCTGGCGGCTGGCGGCGGCGCCGAGCCCGATCTCGCCGCCGCCGGCCTGGAACTCCGCCAGCGCGAAGGCGAAGCGCAGCGTGTCGGTGCCGCCGCCGCCGCTGGCGACCGCCTCGCCGAAGCCCTCGAGCACGTCGTCGCCGTTGCCGAGGGTGATCTCGATCCCGCCGCCGAGACCCCGGCCGCCGGCGAGGACGATGCCGTCCGCGCCGACCAGGAGCTGGTTGCTGCTGGCCGAGATCGTGTCGTTGCCGCCGCCCGCGTCGAGCGTGCCGCCGAGGATGGCGATGGCGCGCGCCTCACCGCCGCTGGCGCTGGCCTCGGCACGCGCGCGGACGGTGTCGTCGCCGCCGCCGAGCCTGATCGTGCCCTCGGCGATGACGGCGCCGAACTCCTCGAAGTTGTTGCGGATGGCGATCGCCTCGGCATCGGCATTGGTCGCCGTCGCGGTGACCGCGGCGATCAGCCGGTCGTGCCCGCCGCCGGTGTCGATCAGCCCGCCGCTGCCGCCCTCGACCAGCCGGGCGTTCTCGATCCCGTCGGCGACCGAGCGGATGCCGTCGGTCACCGTGCTGGTCGCCCGGCCCTCGAGCGTGTCGTCGCCGCCGCCGGTCGCGATGGTGCCGCTGGTCTCGATCCCGCTGGCGAGCCCGATGCCGCCCAGCGCCACGACATCGCCGCTGCCCGTCAGCACGTCGTTGCCGCCGCCGGTGGTGATGACGGGTTCGGCGTCGATGGCGTTGCGGGTCGAGCCGAAGCCGTTGTCGATGCCGCCGGCGATGGTCAGCAGGATGCCGGTCTCTGAGGCCGCCTCGGCGGTGCCGGTGATCGTGTCGCCGCCCCGGCCGGTGGCGAGCGCGCCGCGGATCTCGATCCCGTCGGCGGTGACGGCGATCGCGTCCGCCCCGCCCGTGCCCCGGTCGGTCGCGATCGCCGTGCCGTTCAGGATGTCGGCGCCGCGGCCAAGGTCGAGGCGGCTGGCGAGGTCGACGAGGATGCCGTTCGAATCCGCGTTGGCATCGCTGACGATCGCCGCGCCGTCGGTGGTGGTGGTGGCCCCGGCACTGCCCGTCAGCCGGTCGGCCCCGTCGCCCGTCGCCAGCACGCCGCCCTCGTCAGGGCGCAGGTCGGCGCCCGCGTTGTCGGTGTTGTTCGAGATCCCGACGGCGATGCCATTGGCCTTGGCGGCGTTGCGACCGGTGGCCTCGGCCGTGCCGTCGAGCGTGTCGGCCCCGGCACCCGTCGCGGCCTCGGTCAGCAGGATGCCGAAGGCCTGC
>JBCBPG010000277.1:0-6088 GCA_039820865.1 Pseudomonadota bacterium | reverse complement strand
GATCCAGTCGTCCAGCACATAGCCGCCGGTGTCGCCCGAATTGGGGTTCCAGGACCACCAGGCAAAGCTCGGCCCGAAGGCGTTCGCGGGCAGGTCGCCCACCCCGTCACCGTCGAAATCGCCCGAGAGGTAGCCGGTGATCGCATCCGCCCAGACGAGGTCCAGCGGGTTCTGCAGCCGCGAGCCGAACTCGCCCAGCAGCACGGGCGCGATGCCCTCCTCGTAGATGAAGCCCCAGTGCTCGCGGAACACCTCGTAGAGGTCCGAGCCGTCGGTGAACCAGGGCTGCTGGAAGATCGAGGCCGGGTAGTCGTGCGGCGAGTAGACCAGCTTGTCGTCGGCATCGAGCACCACCGGCCGGTCGCGCACGCCCTGCAGCTGGCCGCCCCACCAGTAGTTGTCGCCCTGGTAGGTCCCGATCCCCTCGACCAGGATCAGCCAGTCGGGCGCGACCTCGAGCACGGCGTTGCCCGCGGTCTCGGCCGCCGCGGCCCAGTCGTTGCGCTGCCCCGTGCCCCAGGTGCCGAGATGCGGCTCGTTCAGGAGATCGGCGCCGATCACCGCCGGGCTGTCGCCATAGCGCGCGGCGAGCAGCTGCCAGGCGTCGATCCAGTCGCTCTCGTCGTAGGCGCCGGCGTACCAGAGGCCCTCGGCCCCGTTGCCCTGCGTCACCCGATGGGCGTCGAGGATGATCTTGATGCCGATCTCCTCGGCATGGCCGATGATGCGATCGAAGATCTCCAGCGTGGTGAGGCCCGCCAGGCTGGGATCGCCCGCCACGCTGGTCGCGGGCAGGTCCTCGAGGATGTTCTGGACCGAGAAGGGCAGGCGGATGGCGTTGAAGCCCTCGGCCACCATCTGGTCCATCATCTCGGTCATCGGCCGCTGCCAGAGGCCATGCGGCGCGCGCACGTCGTTCTCGGCGCCGAACCAGTTGATCGCACGGATCTGGACCGGGTTGCCGGCGGCATCGACGATCTGGTTGCCCGCGGTCGAGAGCGGGCCGTCCGGGAGCAGCCCCCCGCCCGGCGTCGGGGTCGGCGTCCCGCCATCACCCGTATCGTCGCCCGTAGCGTCGCCCGTGTCGTCGCCCGTGTCGTCGCCCGTATCATCGCTGGTGTCGCCGTCGGTGATGCTGCCGGTGGCAGCGGCGTCGCCGATCGTGGCGCCCTCGGCCGCGGTCAGGCGGAGCTGGAACTGCTCGGTGCCCTCGGCCGCACCGTCGTCGACCAGCGCGATCGTCACCTCGGCCGATGTCTGGCCGGCCGGGATCACGGTGCTGGCGGTAGTCGCCGCGAAATCACCGCCAGCGGCGGCCGATCCGGCGACGGTCTGGTAGCTCACCGAGATCGACTGGCCCGTGGGCTCGGACAGGGTGAGCTGGAAGCGGATGCTGCCGTCTTCCTCGGCCGCCGTGGCATCGCCGACCGAGACCGTCGGGATGACCGGCGCGGGCACGCCGCCGCCCGCACCGTCGCCGAAGGCGTCGCCGTTGATCGAGACCGGCGTGATCGCGCTGGACGCGCCGCCGCCCTGGAAGCCGAAGGTCGTGGTCGCGCCCGCGCCAACGGCGGCGTTGTAGCCCACCGCTTCGACCGTGTAGCGGTCGCCCTGGCGGTCGACGATCCGCGCGTTCCAGATGTTCACGATGTCGCCGGCATAGTCGAACTGGATCGTCCAGCCGTTGATCATCCGGTCAGGCGTCAGCGACAGGTCGGCAACAAGGCCCGAGCCCCAGCTGTCGCGGATGGTGACGTCCAGTTCGGCAGTGGTCGAGGTGAAGACGGGCACGGCAATTCCCCTTCCGGCATGACAAGGCCGCGCGCAGCACGTGCTGGCGCGCGATAACGCGGCAGTCCTATTGTGGGACAGAAGAAGACCTGGAGTGGAAGCGCCACAACTCTTACGTGTATACTATAACATGACCCAGCGTCTTGCGCCCTCTTTTTCTTGCCTGGAGGTAACGATACTGGGCCGCTTCGGGTTGCCTCGGTTGTGAGTGCAGGCGTCCGCTGACCAGCGGGCTCGCAGGCGGGCATGCACCTGGCGGGGATCTCTCGCGCCCGCGCCCGCGCCCTCCCGCGTCAGTGTTGCGCGGCCACGCTGAAGCAACGGCTAACGCCGGCCGTGACCGTTGCGTCCTGACACCCCGCAGCGTTCGCAGAAAACTCACCGTTCCAAGGCTAGACTGTCGCGGGAGGGCGCGGGAACGCGGCGCCATCGCCATCGCCATCGCCATCGCCATCGCCATCGCCATCGCCAGCGCCATCGCTACTGCCGCTGCAGGCAGCGCGCTCAGAGCAGCAGCAGGCGTGACAGTTCGGTCGAGGCGGCGCGCAGGCGGTCGAGATGGGCGCGGGCCTCGTCCAGCGACATCCGCAGGGTCGGCGCGTGGAACGACACGGTGGAGACCAGCCGGTCCTGGTCGTCGCGGATCGGCACGGCGATGGCGATCATGCCGTCCATGAACTCCTCGGCATCGGTCGCGTAGTCGCGCGCGCGGGTCTCGGCGATCTCGTCGCGCAGGCGGTCCGGGTCGGTGATCGACTGCGCGGTCCGGGGCTCGAACAGCGCGGTGCGGAGGTACCGTTCGAAATGGGCCTCGTTCAGCGAGGAGAGATACATCTTGCCGCTGGCCGTGCACCAGAAGGGCACCGTGGTGCCGACGGGCAGCTGGATGCGCAGCGGCCACTTGGTCTCGACGCGGTCGAGATAGACCATCGCCTCGCGGTCGGGCACGGCGATGTTGCAGGTCTCGCCGATCGCCTCGGCCAGGCCCCCCAGTACCGCCAGCCGCGCCGTCCGGATGCGCAGCGACGAGAGCACGTTGGTCGAGAGCCGCCGCAGCCTGCGCCCCGGGGTGTAGCTCCGGCCGTCGAGCTCGCGCATCAGGAACCCCTCCGCCTCCAGCGTGGCGAAGAGGCGGTGGATCGTGGCCTTGGGCAGCCCGATCTCCTGGTTCACCTCGGTGGGTGTGACGGGCAGACCGCGCCTGGCGATCTGCTCGAGGATGAGGAGCATGCGGAGATTGCTGGGGATGGCAGGCCCGGCTTGCCCGTCTTCCGAACCGTCCATGCTCCGCCTCCCTGTCACCGCTGCGGCAACAGCACCGATGTCAGCTCGGGTACCAGTGCCACGACGATCCAGACCGTCAGCAGCGCCACCAGGTAGGCCAGCGTGTAGCGCAGCAGCCGGAAATAGGGCACGCCCGTCACGCCGCTGGCGACGTAGAGGTTGAGCCCGTAGGGTGGCGTGATGAACCCGATCGAGGCGCCGACCAGGAAGATGACGGCGAAGTGGATCGGATCGACGCCGACCGAAGCCGCGATCGGCGCCAGGATGGGCGCCAGGATGATCGTGACCGGCAGGCTCTCGAGGATCATGCCCGAGACGAAGACGATCGCCATCGCGGTGAACAGCACCGCGTGGTAGCCGCCCATCGAGGTCACGAAGTTGCCGATCACCTCCTGCGCGCCGAGGAGCGACAGGATCTGCTGCATCACCACCGAGATCGCGATCAGCGGCGCCAGGATGCCGGTGATCTGGGCCGAGCGCATGGTGATCGAGGGCAGGTCGGTGATCTTGAAGCCCTCGACCACCAGCATCTCGCCATAGCTCTTGTCGGTGTGCGGCCGGTCGTGCGACGGCCGTCCCATCAGCATGAAGATCGGCAGCGAGACGAGGCCCACGATGATGCAGAAGCCGACGGTGACGCCCGCGGCCTCGGTCGGCGAGAACTTGCCCGTGTAGATGCCCCAGAGCACGAGGCCGATGGCGAAGAAGCCGAGCCAGGCGCCGAGCGCGGTCTTGGCCACGCGGCTGGCTTCGAGCGCGATGAGGTGGCCCCAGCCGTTGATCTTGCAGAGGATCCAGCAGGCCAGCATCATGCCGCCGACCATCATCGTGCCGGGGATGATGCCGGCGACGAACAGGTCCGAGATCGGCAGGTTCATCAGGAACCCGTAGACGATGAAGATGATCGAGGGCGGGATGATGATGCCCACCGTGCCGCCCGCCGCGGCCGTGGCGGCCGAGAAGCGCTCGTCATAGCCGCCCTTGACCATCTCCGGGTGCAGCATCGAGCCGATCGTGGCCGTGGTGGCCGAGTTCGAGCCCGAGATCGCGGCGAAGAGCCCGCAGGCGCCGAGCGAGGCCATCGCGAGCCCGCCCCGCAGCCAGCCGAGACAGGCATAGGCAAAGTCGGACAATCGTCGCGCGATGCCGGACTTGTTGATGAGGTCGCCCGTCAGGATGAAGAGCGGCATCGCGAGCAGCGCGAAGCCGTCGGTGAAGACGTCCGACAGCGCCGCGCCGATGTTGTCCAGCGTCATGCCCAGCACGAAGCTCGAGCCGATCACCCAGTAGGCGATGACCAGAAAGACCGGCACGCCCAGCATGAAGAGCATCGTGGCGCCGATCGAGATGAGCGTGATCCAGGTTCCGTCAGCCATGATCCGTTCCCCCTCAGTCCGCGCCGATGACGGCGGGCTTCAGCAGCGGTTCGCCCGCGCGATAGGCCTTCAGGTCGTCGAGCAGGTTCTCGAGCACCCGCGTCGCCATCATCGTGAAGGCGATCGGCACCGAGACCAGGAACCACCACTGCAGGACGTTGTCGGTACCGAGCAGGATCTGGAAGTTCGAGGCGGAGTTCGCGGCCACCCGCGAGGACGTCACCACGACGATCCAGCAGAAGGTCAGCCACAGCACCGCGTCGAGGATCAGGCAGGCGAGCTGCCCCTTGGGGGGCATGTTCATCCGGAACTCGGCGAAGGCCAGGTGGGTGCGCAGCCGGATGTTATAGGAACAGCCGAACCAGGTCATGATCAGGAACAGGAACGGCGGCAGCGTCGTCGACCAGGGCGCCTGCTCGCTGAGCACGAAGCGCCGGAAGACCTCCACGAAGATCACCCCCGCGATCAGCAGGTAGGTCCAGACCATCACCGTCCTTTCGAGATGGCGGTCGATCAGCGGTACGGCCCTGTAGATGACCAGGAGCAGGCTCGCGGTGGCGAGCATCGCGACAAGGCCGACGGGCCAGGCGCCGGCTGTCCGGAGGGCCTGGCTCATCGCCCAGGCATCGTCCGAGAACAGCGCGCTCACCACCGACGGGATGTCGGTGAACATTTCCATGGGGGATCCTCCAGGCGAGCCGGTTTGCCCGGTCTCAGTTATGGAAAGCGGGCGGGCACCGGCCGGCGCCCGCCCGCATCTTGCGCCCGGATCAGGCGGAGCGCCACCAGCGACGCGGCTCGACGTTCTCGGGCAGCGTGTCCACGGGGATCTCGCGCGCCGCGGCGTGGATCGCCTCGTAGGTGTCGATGCCGCCGGCCCAGTTGTTCAGCCGCTCGCGCCACTGCGCCCAGGGCTCGGGGTTGAACTCGGGGCTGCACATCTCCTCGGCCATCTTCTTCTGCTCGGCGTCGAGGAACGCCATGCGGACATTGTCGCGCGCGAAGATGGTGCCCGGCAGCTGCGGGTCGGAGTAGCCGACCGTCTTGACCAGCGCGGCCTCGTTGGCGGCCTGGACGTGGACCTGCGTGAGATAGGCCGATTCCATGATCGCGTCCTGCAGGTGGCCGTCCATCTCATCGAAGACGCTGGCCGACATCGCCGTGTGCTCGGTGCCGCAGAAGAACTCGAGATCGACGCACTGGCTGACGACCGGCGACATGTTGGCGTAGGCCACGGCCGAGGCCCAGGTCTCGGCGCCGTCGACGAGACCCTGCTTGAGGCCGTCCAGCGTCTCCTCCCAGGCGATCGGCACCGGGTTGAGGTTCAGCTGCTGCATCGCGATGCGGCCGAGCTGGGTGCCCGTGACGCGGTTCTTGGTGCCGAACAGCGTCTCCAGCTTGGTGACGGTCGGCTTGTCCTGCCAGCCGAGGCCGAGCTGGATGCCGCGCAGCTCGGCATGGGTGAACAGGAACTTGAGCCCGTGGCGCTTCTCCATCGGGTCGCGGAGGACGCGCTGGCTCTCCGGGCTGTAGAAGAAGTAGTACTGCGACGCCCGGCTGGGGAACATGTAGGCATAGTCGAGGATGTTCAGGTACGGCGTCGAGCCGGCCGAGTTCTGCGTCGAGGCGGCGTAGAT
>JBCBPG010000276.1:0-6115 GCA_039820865.1 Pseudomonadota bacterium | reverse complement strand
GCTCGAGGACCTGCATGCCGAGTATGCCGAGCAGTTCCGCTCGCTCTGCCTCACGCCGCTCCAGGCGATCGGCGCGCTGGTCTGGGACGGCCGCTTCGCGCTCACGACCGTGGGTCTGGCGGGCTTTGGCCGGGCGGTGGCCGAGGTCGGCGCGGTGATGGTCGTCGGCGGCAACATCGACCACCTGACCCGCGTCATGACCACCGCCATCGCGCTCGAGACCTCCAGGGGCGACCTCGCGCTCGCCCTCGCGCTCGGCCTCGTGCTGATGGCCATCGCGCTCACGGTCAACGCGCTGGTGATGTCGGTGCGCCAGGCGGCGGAGGCGCGGGCCTATGCGTGATCTCGCCGACGACCGCGCCCTCGACCTGCTGGCCGGTCCCGCCACGGCACCGGCCACCGCGCTCATGCCCTGCCGGGTCGAGGGGCTCCGCCTCGCCGCCGCCGGGCGCGCGCTGCTCGACGGCATCGACCTCGTGCTGGAACCGGGCGGGATCACCATGGTCATGGGGCCGAACGGCGCGGGCAAGAGCCTGCTGCTGCGCGCCCTGCACGGTCTCGTCACGCCCGATGCGGGCCGCATCACCTGGGGTGGAGAGCCGGCGGGCGAGGCGACCCGCCGCCGCCAGGCGCTGGTGTTCCAGAAGCCGGTCCTGCTGCGCCGCTCGGTCGCCGCGAACATCGACTTCGCGCTCGCCGCCCGTGGCCGGCCGGATCGCGCCCGCCGCGACGCGCTGCTCGACCATGTCGGTCTCGCCGACCGCGCCCGCCAGCCCGCGCGCCTGCTCTCCGGCGGCGAGCAGCAGCGCCTCGCGCTTGCCCGCGCGCTCGCCACCGAGCCGGACGTGCTGATGCTGGACGAGCCGACCGCCAGCCTCGACCCGGCCTCGGTCCAGGCGATCGAGCGGATCGTGCTGGCCGCCAGCATGGCCGGCACCAAGGTGCTGTTCGTCACCCACGATATCGGGCAGGCGCGGCGGCTGGCGGGCGATGTCGTCTTCCTCCATGCCGGCCGGGTGGCCGAGCATACGGGCGCCGAACGCTTCCTCGACGCCCCGCGCTCGGCCGCCGGGCGCGCCTATCTCGACGGCCGCCTGATCCTCTGAGGTCTCCGATGATCCGCCTCGCCCTTCGCGCGCTGCTCCTCGCCGCGCCCCTCGCAGGGGTCGCACCCCTCGCGGGGGTCGCATCCCCGGCGCGGGCCGAGCCCGCCATCCTCGTCCAGTCGACCACCTCGACGGCGAACTCCGGGCTCTACGACCACCTGCTGCCGCGCTTCCGCGCAGCGCATGGCATCCGGGTCGATGTCGTCGCCGTGGGCACGGGCCAGGCGATCCGCAATGCGCGCAACTGCGATGCCGACGTGCTGCTGGTCCACGCGAAAGCGGCCGAGGAGGCCTTTGTCGCCGACGGCTTCGCCACCGCCCGCCACGACCTGATGTACAACGACTTCGTCCTGGTCGGCCCCGCGGGCGACCCGGCCGGGATCGCCGGTCTCGACGCCGCCACGGCGCTCGCCCGCATCGCCGGGGCCCGGGCGCTCTTCGCCTCGCGCGGCGACGACAGCGGGACGCACAAGGCCGAGCGCCGGCTCTGGGCCGCGGCCGGGACCGACCCCGACGCCGCCTCGGGGCGCTGGTATCGCGAGACCGGCTCGGGCATGGGCGCGACGCTGAACCTGGGCGTCGGCATGGGCGCCTATGTGCTGACCGACCGCGCCACCTGGATCAGCTTTGCCAACAAGGGCGACTTCGCCGTGCTGGTCGAGGGCGACGCGGCGCTCTTCAACCAGTACGGCGTGATCGCCGTCAGCCCCGACGCCTGCCCGTCCGTGCGCGCGGCCGAGGCGGCGACCTTCGTCGACTGGCTCCTCTCGGCCGAGGGGCAGGGCGCGATCGCCGCCTTCCGCTTGGGCGGCCAGCCGCTCTTCTTCCCCAACGCCGCCGACTGACGGTGCGGGAGGGGCGGATGACGACCGGGACAGCACCGCAATACCTTACCACCCGCGAGTTGGCCGACCTGCTGCGCGTCAAGGAGCGGCGGGTCTACGAGCTCGCCGCCGCGGGCGAGGTCCCGTGCTCGCGCGTGACCGGCAAGCTGCTGTTCCCCGCCGATGCCGTGAAGGCCTGGATCGAGGCCGCGGCCGGCACCGCCGAGCGCCCGCGCCCGGCCGTCGTGCTCGGCAGCCACGACCCGCTGCTCAACTGGGCGCTGCGTGAGAGCGGCTCGGCGCTGGCAAGCTATCTCGACGGCAGCCGCGACGGGCTCGACCGCTTCGCCGCGCGCGAGGGGATCGCCTGCGGCCTGCACGTCTTCGACCCCGCGGGCGACGCCTGGAACGTGCCCGCCGTGCGCGGGGGCGCGGGCCGGGGTGCGGTGCTGGTCGCCTTCGCCCGCCGTCGCCGTGGCCTGGTCGTTCGCCCGGGCGAGGAGGGTGTCGCCGGCGGGGCAGGGGGCCTCGCCACGCTCGCCGGGCGCCGGGTCGTCCGCCGCCAGGCGGGGGCGGGGGCCGAGATCCTCTTCGCCCATCTCGCCGCGCGCGACGGTCTCGACCCCGCGACGCTCGCCCCCGGACCCGTGGTGCGGACCGAGGCCGAGGCCGCGATGGCGGTGCTGCAGGGCGAGGCGGACGCGGCCCTCGGGCTCGAGGCGCTGGCCGCGCAGGTGGGCCTCGCCTTCGTGCCGGTGATCGACGAGGCCTTCGACCTGCTGGTCGATCGCCAGGCCTGGTTCGAGCCCCCGATGCAGCGCCTGATCGCCTTCTGCGCCTCGCCCGCCTTCGTCGCCCGCGCCGCCCAGATGCCGGGATACGACGTCGCCACCTTCGGCCAGGTCCGCTGGAACGACGGCTGAGCCGCCCCCGGCTGACTGAGCCCCCGCCACCGCGCCATGACCGATCCGGTCGCACCGGTCGCACCGGTCGCCGGTCGCGCCGGTCGCACCGGTCGCACCGGTCAGCCGCCGCAGCGGGCCTCGACGAAATCGACGAAGAGGCGCAGCCGCGCCGAGAGGTGGCGCGAGGGCGGGTAGATGACCTGCAGCATCCGGGCGGGCAGGGCGAGGTCGGCAAGCACCTGCACCAGCCGCCCCCCCTCGATCTCGGAGCGCACCGCGTATTCGGGCATCATCGCGATGCCGAGGCCCGAGCGCGCGGCCGTCAGCAGCGTCTCGAAGTTGTTGGCCTGCAGCACCGGCCGCAGCGCGACGCTCTCCGGCCCGCCGGGCCCCTCCAGCGCCCAGGCGGCCGCCCCCGCGTCGCGGCGGAGGTAGAGCGTCGCGTGATCGGCCAGCTCGCGCGCCCGGCCCGGCGTGCCATGCGCGGCCAGGTAGGCAGGCGCGGCGGCGAGCAGATAGTCAAGCCGGCGGATGCGGTGATCGACCAGCGTCGTGGTCTCGTCCGGCTCGGCCACGCGGATGACGGCGTCATAGCCCTCGGCCACCGGATCGACGAAGCGGTTCTCGAAGGCCACGTGGGTCTCGATCCCCGGATGGGCCAGCTGGAAGTCGGTCACGATGGCCGAGAAGTCGAGATCGCCGAAGGAGAGTGGCGTGCTGATGCGAAGCCGGCCCACCGCCTCGGTCCGCGCGGAGCCTGTGGCGCGCTCGATCTCGTCGAGGTCCTCGAGGAGCTGGCGCGCGCGGTCGTAGAGCGCGCGCCCGGCACTGTTCGCCCCCACCGAGCGCGTCGTGCGATGCAGGAGCTGGACGCCGAGCCGCGTCTCGAGCGCCATGACCAGGCGGTTGACGGCCGATCGCGACTGCCCGGTCCGGCGCGCGGCGGCCGAGAAGCCGCCCGCCTCGATCACCGCCGTAAAGGCACGGAGCTCGGCGAACCTGTCCATGCCCTGCTTGTCGGCGGGGGCGGGCGCGGCGTCAATGTGGGTCGGCCTCAGACCGCCTCAGGACGCCTCCGGCCGCCTGCGGCGCCTGCGGCGCAAGCGGGGAGCGCCGGGCTGGTGCGGACACGGGGCGTGGGGCACAGTCGCGCGCCGGGTGGCAGGTGCCGGGCGCAGTGGCGGCCGAGGGGAAGACGCGTGAGCGGGGCGGGAGCGGGGCCGTGACGAGCCTGACCGAGAGGGGCCGTCTGGCCGGGGTCGCGGCGGTGATCGGCGCGGCGGTGCTCTGGGGCTCGACGGGCACGCTGCAGGCGCTGATGCCCGAGGGGCGCGATCCCCTGGTCGTCGCCGAGATGCGGCTGGCGATCGGGGCGCTCGCGTTGCTGGCGCTGGCGCTGGCCGACCCTGCCGCGCGCCGGGCCGTCGCCGCGCCGGTCTCCCGCAGCGCCCTGCCGATGCGGGGTGCCGCGGCGGCGGGGGGTGCGATCGCGCTCTACAACATCCTCTTCTTCCTCGCCGTGATCGAGGCGGGCGTGGGCGTCGGCACGGCGATCGCCATCGGCAGTGCGCCGATCTGGGTCGCCGCCTGGGAATTGGCGGTGCATCGGCGCCTGCCTGGCGGGTGGCGGGCCTTCGGGACGGCGCTGTCGATCGCGGGGGCCTCGATCCTGGTGCTTGCCGGGACGGGGGAGGGGGCGAGCCTGGGGGGCATGCTGCTCGCCGCGCTCGCCGGCGCCGCCTATGCCAGCTACTCGCTGCTGACCAGCGCGATCGGCGGGCGGGCGCCGCCGGTGGTGATCGCGGCCTCCACCTTCACGGTCGCGGCGCTGGCCGGTCTGCCGGTGCTGGCGGTGGCCGAGACCGGCTGGCTCGCCGATCCGCGCGCCTGGGGGCCGCTGCTCGCGCTCGGCATCGGGGCGACGGGGCTGGCCTACGCGCTCTATACCTGGGGGCTCGCGCGGGTGGCGCCGGCGACGGCGGTGACGCTGGCGTTGGCCGAGCCGCTGACCGCCTGGGTGCTGGCGAGCGTGGTGGTGGGCGAGAGCGTGACACTGGCCAAGATCGCGGGCGCGCTCTGCCTTGTCGCGGGGCTGGCGGTGGTCTCGCGTGCGCCGGCGCGAGAGGGCGGCTGAGATGCTCTGGGCGCTCCTGACCGTCGCCGCGGCAGCGACCCAGACCGTGCGCAACGCGCTGCAGCGCGGGCTGACCGAGCGTGTCGGCGCGCTCGGCGCCACGCATGCGCGCTTCCTCTACGGCCTGCCCTTCGCGCTGGTCTTCCTCGCGGTCGCCAGGGCGTTCGGCGGCCCGATCGCCTGGCCGACGCTGGAGGGCGCGGCGCTCGGCGCCCTCGGCGGGCTGGCGCAGATCGGGGCGACCGCCTGCCTTCTGGCCGCGATGCGCTCCAGCGCCTTCCTGCTGGCCGTCGCCTATACCAAGAGCGAACCGGCGCTGGTGCTGCTCGTCGCCTGGGCGGTGCTCGGCGAGATGCCGAGCCTGGTGCAGGGGTTCGGCATCCTCGGCGCAACCGCGGGCGTGATGCTGATGGCCTGGCCGGGCGGGGCCGCGCGCGCGGGCCCGTGGTACCGGGCGGTGCTGCTCGGCCTCGGCTCGGGCGCGCTCTTCGCCGTCTCGGCCGTCGCCTTCCGGGGGGCGATCCTGACGGTCGAGGGCGCGGGCTTCGTCACCGCGGCGCTCACCGTGCTGGCGCTGGTGCTGGCCTTCCAGACGGCGGTGCTGAGCGCCTGGCTGGCGATCCGCGATCCGGGCGTGATGCGGGCGCTGGTTGCCGAGCCGCGCGGGGCGCTGCCGGCGGGGTTCTGCGGCGCGCTGGCCTCGGCGCTCTGGTTCGCGGCCTTTGCGCTGGCCTCGACGGCGCTGGTGCGCACGCTGGCGCTGGTCGAGGTGCTGTTCAGCCAGCTCGTCGGCCGGCGCTGGCTGGCCGAGCGGATCTCGCGCCGCGAGGGCGCCGGCGTCGCGCTGATGGTCGGGGGGATCGCGGCCCTGCTCCTGGGCTAGGGCTCGCCCCTCCCGAGCCAGGGTTGACCGCAGAGTATGACTATTCGCCGAACGCTGCGGGTGTCGCTGCGCAACGGTCGCGGCGGGGCTAGGGCGACGTTCACCGACTCGGCCGCACCCTGACGCGGGAGGGGGCGCGCCACAGGCCTGGCGCCTTCACGGTGGGCCCGCCTCGCCGGCCCAGGGTCAGGCGGGGCGCGCGGCGCGGGCGGCCTCGGCCAGTGCCGCGGCGAGACGGCCGACCTCCTCTGCCGGGCGGCCCG
>JBCBPG010000275.1:0-6126 GCA_039820865.1 Pseudomonadota bacterium | reverse complement strand
TGAGCCCCCGGCCGGCACCTGGCCGAAGATCGGGCGCCGGGGGCCGTTGCGGGCGCGCCGCGTGGCCCCGGTCCCCGTCGACGGCGCCCGCGCCGGTCCCCGTCGACGGCGCCCGCGCTGGTGCCCGCGCCGGCGCTGGTGCTGGTGCCGGTGCCCATGCCTGCGGCCAGGGCCGGCGTGCCGGCCCGCCGCAAGCCCCACGGCAGGCCCCACGGCAGGCCCAGCGGCAAGCCCTTCGGCAGGTTCTGCGCGCGTCGCTGCCCAGGACTTTTCGCAGGTAATCGCCGCGGCGGCTGGATCTGGCCCGGCGTCGGGCTTCCATTGGCGCATCGTGGGGATGCGCCAGGTGGCGGGGGGCGGGATGAGTTTCGAGACGACGGCGATCTATGCGGGCCTGATGATCCTGTGGAGCCTCGCGCTCACGGTCGCGGTGATCCGCCAGCGACGCGCGCTCAGGGTCTCCCTCGGCGATGGCGGGCATGACGATCTCGCCCGCATCGTGCGCGCCCATGGCAACGCGGCCGAGACGGTGCCGCTGGCGCTGATCGGCCTCGCGCTGGCCGAGGCGATGGGCACGCCCGGCTGGATCCTGCATCTCCTCGGCCTGGGCCTCGTGGCGGGGCGCGTGCTGCACGGTCTGCACTTCCTGCAGGGGCGCCGCGATGCCACCTGGCGCATCGCGGGCATGGGCCTGACGCTCACGGTGCTGGGGATCCTGGGCATCGGCCTCCTCGCCCACGGCCTCGCCGACCTCGCATGAGGCGCGGGGCGGTGATAGGGGCGGGTGATCCGCCTGCCGCGCCCCGGCCGGTCCAGCCTGACAGATCACGGATGCCGCGATGACGACCATGACCGCCCCGACCGCCACCGCCGCCGACGGCGCGCTCTCGACCCCCGAGGCAGACCGCGCGCTGGCCGAGCGGCTGATGGCCGCGGCCCGTGCCGCCGGCGCTGCCGAGGTCGACGTGATCGTCGCGGCCTCGTCCAGCGCCTCGGTCAGCGTGTCGGGGCGCGCGCTGGAGGAGGCGGAGCGTGCGGAGACGCGCGAGGCCGGCCTGCGCGTCATCGTCGACCTGCCGGGCTCGCCCGCCGGCGGGGCAGGGCGCGCGCAGGCGAGCGTCGCGGCCTCGGACCTCTCCGACGGTGCGCTGGCCGAGATGGCCGAGCGCGCGGTCGCGATGGCCCGCGCCGCGCCGGCGGATCCCTATTGCGGCCTGGCCGATCCGGCCCTGCTCTCGGCCACGCGCGATGCCGCGGCGCTGGATCTCGTGGACCCCGCGGCGCCGCTCGAGCCCCCGGCGCTCGAGGCGCTGGCGATGCGGCTCGAGGAGGCGGCGCTGGCGGTGCCCGGCGTCGTGCAGGTGAGCGAGGCGGGCGCCTCCTGGAGCCGCGAGCGGCTGACCGTCGCGCTCTCGAACGGGTTTCTCGGCGGCTATGCGCGCTCCTCGACCGGTCTTGGCCTCACCGCGATCGCGGGCGAGGGGCTGGGGCGCGAGCGCGACTATGCCGTCGAGAGCCGCCGCCACGCCGCCGACCTGCCCGAGCCCGAGACCGTGGGCCGCCTCGCGGGCGAGCGCACGGTCGAGCGCCTCGGTCCCCGCCGCCCGCCCGGCGGCCGCGTGCCCGTGGTGCTGCATGAGCGCGTCGCGGCCTCGCTGATCGGCCATGTCCTTTCGGTCGCCAACGGCGCCGCGGTCGCGCGCGGGGCGAGCTGGCTCGAGGGCAGGCTCGGCGAAGCGATCCTGCCCGCGGGGATCGACCTCGTGGAGGCGCCGCTGATCGCCCGCGGCCGCGCCTCGCGCCCCTTCGATGCCGAGGGGCTGGCGACGGCGCGCCGGGCGATCGTCGAGGACGGGGTGCTGGCGCGCTGGATCCTCGATCTGGCGACTGCGCGGCAGCTGGCGATGGAGAGCACGGCCAATGCGCGGCGCGGCCTCGGCGGCCCGCCCTCGCCGGGCCTGTCGAACCTGACGATGACGCAAGGCACGGGCGATGCCGCCAGCCTGGCGCGCGAGATCGGGACGGGGATGCTGGTGACCAGCTTCATCGGCGCCTCGATCAACCCGACGACGGGGGCCTACAGCCGCGGCGCCTCGGGCTTCTGGATCGAGGGCGGCGAGATCGCCTATCCGGTGAACGAGGTGACGCTGGCGGGCAGCCTGCCGGAGGTGATCGCCACGATCCGCCCGGCCGCGGATGCGGACCATGCCAAGGCGATGGCGGTGCCCTCGCTGGCGGTCGAGGGGCTGACTGTCGGTGCCTGAGGCCGCCACCCCGGTCACGGCCTCCGCGCCCCGGCCGCCCGACCCGGCCGACATCGCCGACCGCGACCTCATGGTCGAGGCGGCGGGCGAGGCCGGGGTGATCGCGCTCGACATCGCCAGCCGCCGGGGCGGTGCGCTGGACATCGCCGAAAAGCCGGACGGGCAGGGGCCGGTCAGCGAGGCCGACCTCGCCGTCGACCGCCACCTGGCCGCCCGCCTCGGCGCCGCGCGGCCCGGCTATGGCTGGCTGTCCGAGGAGGCGGCCGACGGGCCGGCGCGGCTCGAGGCCGAGCGGGTGTTCATCGTCGATCCCATCGACGGCACGCGGTCCTTCATCGCGGGCGAGCCCGGCTGGGCGGTCGCGGTCGCCGTCGCCGTGGCGGGCCGGATCACCGCGGCGGCCGTGGTGCTGCCGGCGCGCGGCGAGGTCTATGCCGCGGCGCTGGGCGCGGGCGCGACACTCGACGGTGCGCCGGTCGCGGGATCGGGACGAACGGCGCTGGAGGGGGCGCGGCTGCTCGCCGCCCGCCCGATGCTGGAGGCCCGGCACTGGCCGGGCGGCGTGCCGCCGGTCGACCGCCAGTTCCGCCCATCGCTCGCCTGGCGGCTCTGCCTCGCGGCCTCGGGCCGGTTCGACGCCATGGCGACGCTGCGCCCCACCTGGGAGTGGGACGTCGCCGCCGGCAGCCTCATCGCCGCCGAGGCCGGCCTGACCGTCACCGACGGCGCAGGTGCCCCCGCGCGCTTCAACCGCGCGCCGCCCCAGACGGCCGGCATGATCGCCGCGCCCCCGCCGCTCCACGCCGCGCTGATGGCCCATCGCGGTATCGCGCTGGCGCCGGACCAGCGGGCAGGCTGACGCAAGGCCCCACCTGACCCCGGCATCGGCCCGGGAAGGTCGCGACCCGGTTCGGCGGTCCGGGAGCCGTCGGGACGGACCCGTGTGCCCTCCCCCTCCCGCGTCAGGTTAGCGGCCTGATGGTGATTTTTTGCCGAACGCTGCCGTTCGGCGACGCGCAACACCCCTGGCGAGGGGCGAGAGCCGACGCGGTGGCCGACCGGCGGAAAGCGGGCACCCGGAGCGGGCTCGCCGACGTCATGGCGCCATGGGGCAGAGGCCGCCGCCGGATCCCGGGGCAGGCGGCACGGCGCCCGCGGGGAAGCCGCGGCCCCTCCCGCCGGCCGCCGGGGTCCGACCCTTCGCCAGGGGCGCGATTGACCGCAGCCGCGCGCCTCGCCAAGGTGCGCCGCGGCAGGCGAGGCGAGGCGAGGCGCCGAGCAGGCGGCGCGCCCGGTTCGGCGCCGGCGCATGAGGGAGGGTTCCATGACGACCAAGCTCCATCTGGTCTTCGGCGGCACGCTGGTCGATCCGTCCAGCACGACCTTCGAGGACGTCGCCGATATCGACATCGTCGGCATCTATCCCGGCTATGACAGCGCCTTCGCCGCCTGGAAGGCCAAGGCGCAGCAGACCGTCGACGATGCCCACAAGCGCTACTTCATCGCCCATCTCCACCGCCTGCGCGACGAGGAGCGCGAGGCCAGCGCCGAGCCCGCCGCCCTCGAGCGCTGAGATGGACGGCGCCGGCGGGGACGCCGGGCCGGGCGGTGGGCAGCCCCCGGGGCCGTCTCCGGGGGGGGGGCAGGTCGCGGCGGCGCCGCGGCATCGCGAGGCGGCTGGGCGCGGCGTTCCGGCGGGCACGCTGGCTGCATGGCGCCGTGGCGGCGCTGGGGGCGGGCTATATCCACCTCGTCCACCGCACGGTGCGCTGGCAGGTGGAGGGACGCGACGCGCTGCATGCCCGCGTGGCCACCACCGGCGCGATCGCCGCGCTCTGGCACGGCCGGCTGTTCCTGTCGCCCTGCCTCCACCCGCCCGGCAAGCGCACGGTGGCGATGATCTCGCATTCGGGCGACGGCGACGTGATCTCGCGCATCGTGGCCTGGTGGGACGTCGATACGGTGCGCGGCTCGACCTATGACCGGGCCAAGGGGCGCGACAAGGGCGGCGCGCAGGCGCTCACGGGTGCGGCGGCCGAGCTTGCCGCGGGCTCGGTCGTCGCGATCACGCCGGACGGGCCGCGGGGGCCGCGGCGGGTGGCGCAGACCGGCTCGGCGCAGCTCGCGATCGAGCTCGGCATTCCCGTCTTCCCGGTCGCCTTCTCGGCCCGCCCGGCCTTTGCCGCCGGCAGCTGGGACCGGTTTCTCGTGCCGCTGCCCTTCGGCCGGGGCGCGATCGTGATGGGCGAGGCGATCACCGCGGCCGATGTGCCCGCAGCACCCGGCGAGGGGCGCCAGGGCGAGCGTGCGCGTGTCGAGGCCCTGACCCGCCTGATCGAGGCGCGGCTCTGCGAGGTCACGGACCGGGCCGACCGCCTGGTCGGCCGTGTGCCCGAACCGCCGGCTGGCGCGGGCCGCGCATCGTGAACCAGACGCCGCGCTGGCCCGGGGCGGCGCTCGGGCTCTACCTGGCGGCCGGCTGGGCCGCGGCCCCCCTCGCGCGCCCGCTCCTCGCCCGGCGGCTCGGCCGCGGCAAGGAGGAGGCCGCGCGCCTGCCCGAACGCCTCGGCGAGGCCGGCCAGCCGCGACCCGAGGGCCGGCTGGTCTGGCTCCACGGCGCGAGCCTCGGCGAGACCGCCAGCATGGCGCCGCTGATCGAGGCGCTGCTCGACCGCGACGACGCGCCCGCGGTGCTGGTCACCGCCGGCACCGTCAGCGCCGCGCGGCGTCTGGCGATGACACTGCCCCCCGGCGCGCGCCACCAGTACGTCCCCGTCGACACCGCCCCCGCGGTGCGGCGCTTCCTGGCCCACTGGCGCCCCGACCTGGCGATCTGGGTCGAGAGCGAGTTCTGGCCGGGCCTGATGTGGCGGACGGCCCGGGCGGGCGTGCCCATGATGCTGGTCAACGCCCGGGTCTCGGCCGCCAGCGCGCGCGCCTGGGGGCGGGTGCCGGGCATGGCGCGGCGCCTCCTCGGCCTCTTCGCCGGCATCGCGACGCAGGACCGCGAGACGCTCGACCGCCTGCGTGCCCTCGGCGCGCCCGCCGGCCGGATCCGCCATGCCGGCAACCTCAAGGCGCTGATCCCGCCGCCCGCGGCCCCGGCAGGCGCGGTCGAGGCGGCGCGTGCGGCGCTGGCGGGCCGGCCCGCCTGGCTCGCCGCCTCGACGCATGAGGGCGAGGAGGCCGCCGTCCTCGACGCCCATCGTCGCCTCGCCGAGAGCCATCCGGGCCTCGTCACCATCCTCGCCCCCCGCCATCCGGAGCGGGCAGGTGAGATCGCCGCCCTCGCCGGGGGTCTCGCCCTGGCGCGCCGGAGCCGTGGCGAAGGCCCGCCCCCCGGCGGCGTCTGGCTGGCCGACACGCTGGGCGAGATGGGGCTCTGGTACCGCCTCGCGCCCGTGGCCTTCGTCGGCGGCTCGCTGGTGGCCAGGGGCGGGCACAACCCGTTCGAGCCCGCCGCCCTCGGCGCCGCGATCCTGCACGGTCCCCACACCGCCAACTTCGCGCCCGCCTATGCCGCACTGGCGGCCGTGGGGGGCGCGCAGGCGGTCGAGGACGGCGAGACGCTGGCGCTGGCGGTCGCCGCGCTGATGGCTCCCGACGGCCGCCCCGGCCCGCGCCACGCCGCAATGACCGCAGCCGCCCGCACCGCGCTCGCCGCCAAGCAGCCCGACGTCGCCGCGCTGGCCGCCGAAGCCATGGCGCTGATGGCCAGCGCGTCGCCCGGACCTGCCCCGTGAAGGCCCCCGGCTTCTGGTCGTCCGACCCCGCCCGCCCGGCGCTAGCGGCGCGGCTCCTCGCCCCGGCCGCCGCGCTCTGGCGGCTCGGCAGCTGGCTGAGGGCACGTCGCGCGCGCCCC
>JBCBPG010000274.1:0-6131 GCA_039820865.1 Pseudomonadota bacterium | reverse complement strand
GCTGGGTCTGGAAGGGCAGAATGCCGAGGCCTCGACGACGCAGGCCTCGATGGTCTCGGGCTTCGTCCTCGGGCTCGTCGGCGTCTTCCTCGTCCTCAGCTTCCAGTTCCGCAGCTATGTCGAGCCGGTCGTGGTGATGGTCCTGATCCCGTTCGCCTTCATCGGGGCCGTCATCGGCCACCTGGTCATGGGCGTCGACTTCTCGATGCCCAGCATGCTGGGCTTTGCGGCGCTGGCCGGCGTGGTGGTGAACGACTCGATCCTGCTGGTGAACCAGATCAAGTATCACCACCGCCCCGGCGCCACGGTGGCGGAGGTCGCGCCCGAGGCGACGCGGGCCCGCTTCCGCGCCATCCTGCTCACCTCGCTCACCACCGTCGCGGGCCTGCTGCCGCTGCTGCTCGAGACCAGCCTGCAGGCCCAGGTCCTGATCCCGCTGGTGACCAGCCTCGCCTTCGGCCTGATGGCGACGACGCTGCTCGTCCTCTTCGTCGTCCCGGCCTTCTACGCGATCCTCGACGACCTGGGCCTGACGACCCTGGCGGCCGAAAGAGAGGCCCTCGCCAGCGCCGGGGCCGACACCGCCTGAGGCGCCGCCCGTCCGGGAGCGCGCGCGCCGGGGCGAAGGCCTCCTATGCGGCGGGTGACCTGCGCCGCGTCACCGCCCGATGCGTCCCGGCCGGGGCGGTGACGCCCAGGTCGTCGAGAACGGCGTAGAAGGCCGGGACCACGAACAGGATCAGCAGCGTCGTCGAGGTGAGGCCGAAGGCGATCGAGGCGACCAGCGGGATCAGCGGCTGGGCCTGCAGGCTGGTCTCGAACAACAGTGGCGTCACCCCGGCGACGGTGGTGAGCGAGGTCAGGAAGATCGCCCGGAAGCGCGCCAGCGCCGCCGTCTCCGCCGCCTCCGCGACGGGCATGCCGCGGGCGCGCTCGGCCTTGATCACGTGGACCAGCAGGATCGAGTCGTTCACCACGATCCCCGACAGGGCCGCGACGCCCAGGAAGCTCGGCATCGACATGTCGATGCCGAGGGCGAGGTGACCGAAGACGGCCCCGATCAGCGCGAACGGCACGATCGCCATCACCACGAGGGGTTCGGCATAGCTGCGCAGCTGCAGGCTGAGCACCAGGAAGACCAGGATCAGGCCGACCACCAGCGCGGCGCCCATCGAGGACCGGGTCTCGCCGGCCGCGGCGCTCGCGCCCGCGATCTCGACCGCCAGCCCGGGATGGCGCGCGAGAAGGTCGGGCAGGAAGCGGTCGGCCGTATCGCGCACGATCTCGTCGGCATTGCCCGTGCGGGTGTCGACATCGCCCGTCACGGTGGCGGCGGGCTGTGCGCCGACGCGGCGCAGCACGGCATGGCCGCGGCCCTCGGTGATCCGCACGACGGCCTCCAGGGGCACCAGCGCGCCGCCGGGCGTCTTGATCGACAGCGCCTCGAGATCGCTCACGGCGTCGCGGTCCGCGCCGTCGAGCTGCACCTCGATCTCCCAGGACGTGCCGGCCGTCTCGATCACGTCGGCCGTCGCACCCTGGAAGGCCGCGCGCACCTGGTCGGCAACGGCCCTGGCTTCGAGGCCGAGCGTCCCGGCGCCTGCGGCAAGGGTCAGGCGGCGCTCGGGGCGGCCCGGGACAAGATCGTCGGCGAGGTTGCGGACGCCCCGGTATCTCGCCAGCCAGCCGCGCAGCGCCGCCGCCGCCCTCTCGAGCGTCGCGATGTCGTCGTGGAACAGCCGGATCTCGATGGCGCGCCCTGCGGGGCCCGCGATGCCCTCGACCAGGCTGAGGCGGTGCATCGCGGGTATCGGCGGCATCTCGGCCCGCCACGCCGCGAGGACGTCGTCCAGCGTGCCCGTGCGCATCCCCGGATCCAGCAGATCGACGCGCGCCGTGGCGAGGTGGGCGCCGGTGCCGCCGATATCCGCGTTCTCCCCGAAGGTGACCACGATGTCGCTGACCAGGGCCGCGCCCTGCGCGTGGCGTTCGGCATGCGCCCGGTCCACGCGCTCCAGCGCGGCGAGTACCGTCTCCATCGCCGCCTCGGTCCGGTCGACCGGGGTGCCGGCGGCGAGCGCCAGGCGCGCCTCGATCCGGTCGCCGTCGAGCGCGGGGAAGGCCTGGAACCTGAGCGTCCCGCCGAGGACCGCCGCCAGCGCGACGAGGAAGACGAACAGCGTCGCCCCCAGCGTCAGCCATCGCCAGGCGACCGACGCGCGGGCGACGGGGCCGACGACATGCCGTCGTGCGGCATCGAGCCATGCATCGGCCCGGCGGGGCGGGTCGGGCCGGGCGGGCGCGCCGTGCGACAGGTGCGCGGGCAGGACCAGAAACGCCTCGACCAGCGACACCACGAGGACGAGGAGCATGACGATCGGGATCACGCGCAGCGTCTCGCCCAGATCGCCCTCGAGAAAGGCGAGGGCGCCGAACACGGCGGCCGTGGTCACGAAGGAGGCGCCCACGCCCGGCACGACCTCGAGCGTTCCGGTGACCGCCGCGTCCAGCGGTGCCAGGCCGGCGGCGCGCTTGGTCTCGATGTTCTCGGCAATCACGATGGCATCGTCCATCAGGATGCCGATGACGATCAGCAGCGCGACCAGGGTGAGCATGTTGATCGAGAGGCCGAGCGCCGTCATCGCCGCGAGCGCGCCGAGGAACGAGACAGGCAGGCCCGCGGCAATCCAGAACGCCTGGCGGACCCCGAAGAAGGCCCACATCGTGACGAAGACGAGCGCGAGGCCCTGCAGGCTGTTCTCGATCAGCATGGTGAGGCGGTCGTCCAGCACGCCGGCCGTGTCGCCCGTGATGGTGAGCGAGACGCCGGGTGGCAGGCGCGCCTCGGCATCGGCCATGAAGGCCCGCAGCGCCTCCATCACGCGCAGCGTGTCGTCGGTCTCGGCCTTGGTGATCTTCAGGATCCCGGCCGGCTGGCCGTTGAGCTCGGCCGCGACCTCGCGGTCGGCGACGCTCTCCTCGATCCGCGCGATGTCGCCCAGCCGCACCTCGCCGCCGGCCGTGTCCGAGGCGATGACGAGGTCGCGATAGGCGTCGACGGCGCGCTGCTCGCCCGCGAAGCGCAGCAGGAGCGCGCCGTCGGCGGCGACCACCTCGCCAAGCGGCAGATCGAGGTTCTGGCGGCCGACCGTCCGGGCGATCTCCTCGAGGCTGAGGCCGAGAGCCCGGGCCTGCTCCTCCTCGATCTCGATGCGGATCTCGGGATCGGTGAACCCGGCCACGTCGATCCTGGGGATGCCGCCCCAGCGGCGCATGCGGCGCTTGAGATCCTCTGCGAGCGCCTTCAGCTCGACCAGGTCATGCGCGCCCTCGGCGGTCACCGCGACCACGGCGACGATGTCGGTGAGGCCGAGCTGGCGGATGACCGGCTCCTCGGCGGCGTCGGGCAGGTCGTCGATGGCCCCGATCTCGGCCGTCAGGTCGTCCGTGAAGCGCGCGTAATCGGCGCCATGGCGCATCTCGGCCACGGCCACGGCGCGGTTCTCGAACGCGGCGCAGCGCACCTCGTCGATGTGGCGCAGCCCGTCGAGCGCATCCTCGACGCGGCTACAGATCGCGCGCGACACCAGCTCTGGCGGCGCGCCGGGATAGCCGATCCGCACCTCGACCTCCCGCGGCGCGATGCGCGGAAAGGTCTCGCGCTGGAAATGCGGCATCGTGACGAGGCCAACGGCCATCAGCAGCGCCATGGTGAGGTTCGCCGCCGTCGGATGCGCGGCGAAGAACCGGATCATGGCGCCAGGCCCGCCGCGGCGCGCGCCAGCCGTGCCTCGGCCGCGTGGTCGGGCATGGGCGCCAGCAGCAGGCCCTCGATCGCGACAGCGGGGTCGCTGGTGACGACGCGTGCGGCCGCGGGCAGAGCGCCGGGCGCGAGCACGGCGATGCCCTCCTGCACGAACAGCGGGCTGACCGGGGCGTAGCGGAGCCGGCTGTTCGCGCCGGCCAGCATCACCTGCCCGTTCCGGATCGCCGAACGCGGCAGCAGGATCACGCCGGGAACCGCCGGCGCCTCGAGGTCGACGCGGACGAACATGCCCTTCATCAGCGGCGGCCGCGGCGCATCCCCCGGGGCGGTATCGCGGGCGGCATAGGGTGCGCCGACGCGGACGATCAGGCCGATCGCGCGCGTCTCCGGGCTGACCGTGTCCGAGATGCGCACGACCTCGCCCGCCCAGGTCGCCGGGTCCCCGCTCGCGGTCTGGCTGACACGCGCGGTGAGACGGTGCATGTCGCCGGCCGCAAGACCGGCCAGCCTGGCGGCCGACACGCGCCTGAGCCCGGCAGGGAGCGCGGGCAGGGTCTGCCGGGCAGCACCGTTATGCGCCATCGCGCCGCCGAGGCCCGCCAGCCGCGCCAGCGATGCCAGCAGGCGGGCTGAGAGCTGGACGTCGATCTCCGCTGCGGCGGCACCGTCCAGCGCGCCGATCGACGCCCCGGCACCGACGTACTGGCTGATCTCGACATCGATCCGCGAGACGCGGGCATCGAAGGGCGCCTTGACCACGGTGCGCGCGAGGTCGAGCGCCGCCGCCCGGTAGGCGACCCGTGCGGAGGCCGCCGTCTGCTCCAGCGCGTCGATCTGCGCGGGCAGGAGGGCGAGCGTGTTCTCCAGCGTCTGCACCTTGGATCGCTGCGCGAGGACGTCGCGCCGCCGCGCCTCGACGACCGAGGACGACACAATGCCGGTCTCGCCAAGGCGTGCGGTCCGCTCCAGGTCGACCTTCGTAAGCTCGAGCGACTGCGCCTCGATCTCCAGCGATGCCTCTGTTGTGCGCCCGGTCGCCCGCATTTCCTCGACCCGCGCCACGGCATGGGCGAGGTCGGCTTCGGCGGCTTCCAGCGCCAGCGCGTAGTCTTCCGGCGCGATGCGGACCAGAACCTCCCCCTCGGCCACGAACCCGCCACGGGCGAAGGAGGGATTGAGGTAGGTAACGGGCCCCGCGACCTGGGCGATCGCCGTCCAGACGCGGGCCGGCGCGACCGTCCCGTAGCCCGAGACCCGGGGCACGAAGGCACGCGGCGCGGCGGTGACGACGGACACCGGGACACGCCGCTCGGCAGGCTCGATCACGGGCGGCGCGGGCTGGGTCTCCAGCGCGAGCCAGAGGATCGCCGCACCGAGCAGGACGGGCGGCAGGATCGCCAGCCGGCGTATCGTCATCCGGGCACCGCCGAGGACGGGGAGGGCGAGGGCAGGGGCGCGCCGGACGGCACCGGCTGGGCCTCCGCCCTCAGATCGTCCCACCTGCAGGGCGGCTCCGGCGCGTCGGCATAGGCGAGCGCGGCCGCGCGCTCGGCCGGCGTCATGTCGCGATAGAGCGCCCGGGCCGTCTCGGCGGCATCCTCCTCCCCTGCCTCGGCCGCTCGGGCATACCAGTAATGGGCGGCGGCAGGGTTCTCGGGCGTCTCGGTCACGGCGGTCATTGCGCGGCGCACCAGGCGGACGCCATCGACCTGGTCGCCCTCGAAGATCTTTCCCAGTTTCAGCATGGCGTCCGCGCTGCCCTGGCTGGCGGCGACACAAAGCCAGTGCAGCGCCTCCTCGGTGCTGTAGGCGCTGCCCTCGGGCACGTCGCCCGAGCAGCAGAGCGCCTGGCCGACCCTGTACTGCGCCTCGACGTCGCCGGCGCGTGCCGCGTCGATGTTGCGCCAGACCGTCGCCTTGTCGATCGCGACGCTGGCGGCCTCCATGGGCACCGCCGCACAGCCCGCAAGCTGCAGGGCGGCGAGCGCCAGGGCCGTCCGGACCAGGCTGCGGGGCTTGGGCAGTGTCATGGTCGTGCTCCCTCAAGGGCCCTGCGTCTGGGCAGTGCGTCCCGCTCTGTGATGCCGGACCGGTGTCGACGTCCGCGGCGTCTCGCTTCGGGCCGGACGCCGGGGCCGGCGGGCGGGACGCCTCCGCTCGGGGCGAGGGGCGGTCGCCTTCGTCCGACGGCCGGAGCCCGTGTCCGCGTGGCGACGGGACAGCGATCGTCCGGATCCTGAACACTCGAGAACGCAGGGGACGCCATCGCCAAGCGGCCCGTATCGTGTGACCCGGAAGATGGCGCCGCCCTGTCTGCCCCGTATCAACGGGGCGAAACGGTGTGTCTCCGCGCGTAAACACGTGT
>JBCBPG010000273.1:0-6132 GCA_039820865.1 Pseudomonadota bacterium | reverse complement strand
GGCCGGCGGGCGACGGCCGCAGGGCGCTAATCGACCTCTACGGCAGGCCCCGCCCCGCCAGCGCACGGGCAAGGGCCAGCGAGCTGTCGGCGGCGTTGATGCAGGCGGGCGAGGGCGCGGTGGGCCGTGGGCCGGCCGAGCCCGCGGTACCCTCCGCCCGATCCGTCCCGGAGCGAGCGCTCACCCCTGCGGTTCAACGGCGCCGCCGGTGGCGTCGGCGGGGCGGGGCCTGCCGTAGAGGTCGATCAGCGCCCTGCGGCCGTCGCCCGCCGGCCGGCTGTCGGTCGGTGCGAAGCGCGCGTCCAGATCCGGCCCGCGTTCCTTGCCCTTGCCGCCGCGCACGCTGACGATGTTGTTCGAGCGCTGGAGGTCTGCGGCGCCCTTGCCCCAGTTCAACGGCCGCGCCTTCATGAAGGGCTTCAGCCTGAACATCAGCGTGTTGTTGTGGATGGCGTACTGGCCGCCGACCAGCCTGGGCAGCCGCGCCGCGTCGCCGGTCACCATGATCAGGCCGTAGAGCGTGTGGTTGCCGATCTCGTAATCGGTCGCGTCGTAGAGGAAGAGGTTGTTGCGCATCACGAAATCGCTGCGCCCGACCTGTGCGAAGCGGCCGGTGGCATACGTCGCCTCGAGGATGTTGTTGGCCATGATGATCAGCGAGGGCGGCTCCTCGGTTGGCTTGGTGCCGCGATGGACGGTCGCGGCATAGAGCGTGGCGCCGCCATGAAGGTGGTTCTCGCCGATGTACTCGACCGCCCGCTTGCCCGCATCGGCGCCCGATCGGAGTGCCGGCTGGTGCGCCCACTTGACGATGCCCCCGCCCGACCAGCCGGTGTTCGAGAACAGGTAGTTCTGCGAGATGATCATGCGCCTGGACGCGCTGGTCCGCATGGGACCGTGGTCGGCGAAGTTGGGCGTGCCGGGCAGGTTGCGCTCCTTGGCGCCGGGGCCGAGCTTGGCCTCGGGGTGCTGGTGGATCAGGTTGCCCATGAAGGCCAGCACGCCGCCGCCCAGATGGCCGTAGTCGTACCAGTTCGTGAACTCGCTGTTGGCCACGATCATGTTGTGGGTCTTGATGCCCAGCATCCGCAGCCCGCTGGTGCGGATGTCGTAGAGCGTCAGATGCGGCATCGCCGCCCGCGTATGCGCGAAGGTCGTGTGGATCGAGGGGTCGGGCGGCATCGCCGGGTTCGAGGCGTCGTAGAGCCCGCGCACGTCGATCGAGGAGATCGACATGCCCGTCCCGTCGCGCCCGCGCTCGCCCAGCTTGAAGATGTGCTTGGGCACGCGCTCCGGCGCATAGGTGATGATCGGGTTCGCCCCCTCGCCGAAGCGGCCGAGATAGATGTTGGGCAGCGCCAGCGCCTTGCCGATCACCGTCGTCTCGCCGGCGCGCAGCAGCACGCGCGCCCGCGGCCCCTTGGCGCTGCGCCCGGCCCGCGCGATGTCGAGCGCGCGGGCGAGGTTGCTGGCGCGCTTGGCGCCCGGCGGCGCGCCGCGGAAGTCACCGTTCTTGGAGTAGACGATGGTGTGCCCGCCACGGAACACCTTGTCGGGGTCGGTGATCGTGACCTCGGTCGTGGCACGGGCGGTGCGGCCGGGCGCGATGGTCACCTCGACCGCCACGGTATAGCGCCCGGGCGTGACATAGGCATGCGCCCCCCAGGGCCCGCGGGAGTAGCGCGCATCGAGGGCGAAGCGGCGGTCGCCGGGCATGGTCCTGTACTGGTAGCTCTCGCCATAGTCCCAGCGGAACTCGGCATGGCGCAGGATATGGCCTACGGGGCCCTCGAAGCCCTGCACCGAGAAACGGATGCCATAGGGCGCGGGGCCGCCGCGGCGGTCGCCGGCGATGCCGATGCGGATCTCGGGGAGCGCGTCGATCACCGTGCCGCTGCGGGTCTCGATGATGTCGCCCGCAGCCGCGACGTCCCAGGCAGCGGTCATCTCCGCGCCCTCGGCGCCGCCCGTGACGGTGTAGCGCCCGGCGACGGTCTCGGCCGTCACGGTGAAGAGGGCGTGGCCATTGGCGATCAGCTCGATGCTGTCGCCGTCGTCCAGGCTGCCATCGGTCGCGGGCGCCAGGCGGTTGCCGTCAAGGATCTGCCAGTCACCGGGCGCGCTGCCCCCGCCGGTGGCGCGGAGCGAGACGAGCCTGCCGGAGGCGACCGCGGGCACAACGCCGCCCGCGCCCGCCAGCGTCTTGGCCCCGAAGCTGAGCACCTGGTCGTGCATCTCGACGGCCACGGCCGGGGCCGAGGCGCTGGCCTGCAGCGTGCCGCCCGCAAGGACCGCCAGCACGAGGGCGAGGCGGGCTAGCAGGGGGGCGAGCAGGGGCGCGGGGTGTCGGGGTGAGGTGGCGGACATCGGACGGTCTCCGGGCAGCGCTGATCGGTCGAGTCGCCCGCGGAGCCTCGCCGATCGGGCCGGGCGAGACCAGCGGACCGGCCGTCACGTGGCCGCGCGGCGCCGCGGCGCCGTCGTGTGGCCGCGGGGCAGGGCGCCGCCGCCCGGGGCCGGTCAGGCCGCGGCGATCTCGCGGTAGAGCGCGGCATAGGCGGCGGCCGAGGGGCCCCAGCCGACGGGGCTCCGCATCGCGGCCGCCTGCATCGCCGCCCAGGTATCGCGGTCGTCCCAGGTCGCGCGCATCCGTGCCAGCGCATCGGCCAGTCCCGCAGCGCTGTCGGGATCGTGCACGAAGCCGGTCGCCGCGCCGGCCGCCAGCGCCGCCGGCGTCGCGTCGATCACCGTGTCGCCGAGGCCCCCCGTCCGCGCCACCACCGCCAGCGCCCCGTAGCGCAGCGCATAGAGCTGCGTCAGCCCGCAGGGCTCGAAGCGCGAGGGCACGCCGATCGCGTCGGCACCGGCGAAGATCCGGTGCGAGAGCGTCTCGTCATAGCCGATGCGCAGGCCGACGCGCCCCGGGTTGGCCGCGGCCACCGCGCCGAGCGCCGTCTCCAGCGCCGCGTCGCCCGAGCCCAGCAGCACGAGCCGCCCGCCCGTCGCGAGAAAGCCGGGCAGGGCGCCCAGCAGCAGGTCGATCCCCTTCTGCCAGGTCAAACGGCTGACCACCGCCAGCACCGGCCCGCCCGTGTCCTCCAGCGCGAAGGCCTCGGCCAGCGCGGCGCGCGAGGCGGCCCTGGGCGCGGGGTCGGCGGCCGAGAAGGGCGCGGCGACCGCAGGGTCCGTGGCCGGGTCCCAGACCGCGGTGTCGGCCCCGTTCAGGATACCACTCAGCCGGTCCCGGCGCGCGGCCAGCACCCCCTCGAGCCGCATCCCGAAGGCCGGCGTCACGATCTCGCGCGCATAGCCGGGGCTGACCGTGGTGATCCGGTCGGCCGCCATCAGCCCGCCCTTGAGAAAGCCGAGCTCGCCGTAGAACTCCCAGCCCGAACCGAAACCCGCCGGTGCAAGGCCGAGGCGCGGCGCCAGGCTGGCGTCGAACAGGCCCTGGTAGGCGATGTTGTGGATCGTCAGCACCGTCGGCACGCCCGTGCCCCACTGCGCCGCGTAGACCGGCGCCAGTCCGGTCTGCCAGTCGTTGGCGTGGAGCACGTCCGGCCGCCACGGCCCGGCCCCCCGGGCGCCGCCTCGCCCCACGATCCCGTGCCGGGCGATCCCGGCGGCGGCCTGCGCCAGCGCCGCAAAGCGCTCGGCATTGTCGGGCCAGTCCGCGCCGCCATGCTCGTAGAGCCCGCCCGTGCGGTCGAAGAGCCCCGGCGCATCCAGCACCAGCACCGCCAGCGCGCCAGCCCCGGTATCGACCGTCGCCTCGACCAGCCGCGCGGCGCCCGCGATGGCGGGATCGACCCCGGGCGGCGGGCCGAGGTCCACGCCCTGGCCCGGCGAACCCATGGGCGTCGCCCCGATCCGCGACAGCACGCCCGGATAGCCCGGCAGCAGCACCCGCGCCTCGACACCGACGCCAGCCAGCGCCCCCGGCAGCGCCCCGATCACGTCGGCCAGCCCGCCCGTCTTGACCAGCGGCACGCATTCCGAGGCAGCGATCAGCACCTTCATGGGTCGGTCTCCGTGCGGCCGGCGGCTCAGGCGAGCCGGTCCAGCATCGCCTGGGTGATCAGCGTGACGCCGGCATCGGTGCGGCGGAAGCGCCGGGCATCGTCCTCCGGGTCCTCGCCCACGACCAGGCCTTCGGGAATGCGCACGCCGCTGTCCAGCACCACGTTCTTCAGCCGCGCCCGCCGGCCGATATCGCAATAGGGCAGGGCGACCACGCGGGTGAGCTCCGAGAACGAGTTCGAGCGCACGCCGGTGAAGAGCAGGCTCTCGTGGACATGGCTGCCCGACACGATGCAGCCGCCCGAGACCAGCGACGAGACGGCGCTGCCGCGCCTGCCGTCCTGGTCATGGATGAACTTCGCAGGCGGCGTCTGTTCGGCATAGGTCCAGATCGGCCAGGCGCCGTCATAAAAGTCGAGATCCGGCGTGAAGTCGGTCAGGTCGAGGTTGGCGCGGTGGAACGCGTCGACCGTGCCGACATCGCGCCAGTAGACCCGGCCCGCGCTGTTGCGCACGGCACTGTCGGCAAAGCGGTGCGCGACGGCCCGGCCCTTGGCGACCTCGGCCGGGATGATGTTCTTGCCGAAGTCATGCTCGCTGGTCGGGTCGGCCGCATCGGCCTTGAGGAGCCCGATCAGGTAGTCGGTGTCGAAGACATAGATGCCCATCGAGGCCAGCGAGGTGTCGGTCGAGCCGGGGATCGTCGGCGGATCGGCCGGCTTCTCGACGAAATCGGTGATCCTGCTGTCGGCATCGACCGCCATCACGCCGAAGGCGGTGGCCTCGGCCTTGCTGACGTCGAGACAGCCGACCGTCACGCCCGCCCCGCTCTCGGCATGCTGGCGCAGCATCGCCTCGTAGTCCTGCTTGTAGACGTGGTCGCCCGCGAGGATGACCATGTACTTGGGCGCATAGTCCGCAATGATGTCGCAGTTCTGGAAGACCGCGTCGGCGGTGCCGAGATAGACGTCGCGGCCCTCGACGCGCTGGCTGGCGGGCAGGATGTCGAGCATCTCGCGGCGCTCGGCGCGGAAAAAGCTCCAGCCGCGCTGCAGGTGGCGGATCAGGCTGTGCGCCTTGTACTGGGTGGCGATGCCGATGCGGCGGATGCCGGAATTGACCGCGTTCGAGAGCGCGAAGTCGATGATCCGGGCCTTGCCGCCGAAATGGACCGCGGGCTTGGCGCGCCGGTCGGTGAGTTCGCGCAGGCGCGAGCCGCGCCCGCCGGCCAGCACGAAGGCCATCGCCTCGCGTGCGAGCGCCGTCGGAATCTCGTGTCGCATCCTGTCCTCCCGATCGTGACCGGTCTAGCGCCGGCACGATCGGACAGTGGCGGATGCGCGGGCGGGTCTCAATGCCGCATGGCTCGGGGCAGGCGCGGTGCCGGGTCTGACCGACCCTCTTGCCGCGCAGCGGAAGCGGTCCCGCCCGGGCGGCACGCGCCGGCGCAGGTTCCGCCCCGGACCGGCCGCCGCGGGTGGGCGGGTGGGGCGGGGGCCGGTCCGGGGCGGAACCGGTACGGGGCCAGCCCCGAGTTGGTCGGGAGTTGGTCGGGAGTTGGTCGGGAGTTGGTCGGGAGTTGGTCCGGGGCCAGTCCGGGGTTGGTTCGGGGCCAGTTCGGGGCCAGTTCGGGGCCAGTTCGGGGTTGGTCCGGGATCGGACCGAACAGGGAAACGGTGGCGGGGTGCTCAGTTCGCGACGGTCATCGTGCCGTGGAAGAGCGGCAGGGTCGGGCTGCCGTCGGGCGAGCCGCCTTCGGGCTCCTCGCTGATCGCGAAGGTATCGCCGGGCCCGGCCGAGGCGTTGATCACCACCGGCCCGCCCGGGAACAGGCCGAGCGAGCGCGGCGTGTCGCCGCCCGCCTCAAGGTGCCAGAGTTCGAAGGACCGCCCCGCCGGCGGGTCGATCAGCGAGGGCACGATCGTGACCGTGCCGGTCGCCGGGTCGAACTGCACCACCATGCCGGTCAGCGCCGGATTGTCGTCGGCGGTGACCAGCGCGACGAGACGGGTGAAGGCCTCCGCCCCCGTCGCAGGCGCGGTGGCTTCGGGCAGGTCGACGCCGACCGCCGCGGCCACCTGGCGCACCCCGTCCTCGACCGGGGCGGGCAGG
>JBCBPG010000272.1:0-6143 GCA_039820865.1 Pseudomonadota bacterium | reverse complement strand
CGGATGGACCTCGGCTCGGCCCCGGTCGATGTGCTCTCGGACATGATCGAGGCCTTCGCCGCCACCGGCGCCAACCGCATCCGCATCGCCGCGAGCCTGCCCGACTGAGCCGGGGGGCGTGCGGCTGCCGCGCGCCCCCTGCGAACCAGTGAGGGCCCCTGGGAGAGCACCTGGGAGAGCCCCTGGCGCGGTCCTGTGGAAGGGCCGTCACGGCGCCTGGCAGGCATGCGGCGAGCCCTCGCTCCCTCCCGCGTCAGGATAGACTTCGCGGCGTGAACATTCAACGAACATTCCTGCGCCGGGGCGTGCGATACGCCTGATCGGCGTCCGTCGGGTGGACCGTCCGCGCCCGGTGCGCCAGAGGCGTTGACCGTGGCATTCCCGGCGGCTTTCCCCGCGGCTCTCCCGGCGGCGTTCCATGCGGGGCGAGGCGCACCAGCGGGTTCAGGCCGGCGCGCGGTGAGGCCGCGGCAGGCCGAGGGCGCCGATGTCGGCGAGGGTGTCGACATCGGCGAGGCGCGGGCCCTCGGCCACGCGGCGGGGTGCGAGGCGGGCCAGCGTGTCCGCCCGGGCATGGGGCGTCGACCAGCGGGCGCCGTCGAGCAGATGAGCCGGCCAGCGTGCCCCCGGCGCCCGGCCGATCAGCCAGAACCCGCCATCGGGCGAGGGACCGAGCACGGCCTCGGCACCGGCGAGGGCGCGGAAGGCGGCGGCGAGGCTGGGTCCGTCGATGCCGGGAATGTCGGCACCGATCACGGCGACCGGGCGGCCCGGGGGCGCGGTATCGAGCGCGCGGACCATCCTGCGGCCGAGATCGCCGCCGCCCTGGGGCAGGCGCCGCGGGCCTGCGGGCAGGGCGCGGCTGGCCATCCCCTCGGCATCCGGCGCGACGCGCAGCACCAGGTCCCAGCGCGGATCGCGGCCGAGCCGGCGGGTGAGGTCGGCAAGCTGGTGGCGGAACCACCAGGCGGCACCCACGCGCCCGATATCGCGACCGAGCCGCGTCTTGACCCGCCCGGGCCGCGGCACCTTGGCGAAGACGACGACCAGCGGGCGGGTCATCCGGGGCCCCTGCCGCGATAGGCCCGGGCCAGCGTCTCGGGATCGGCGCCGAGGCGCCAGCGGATCAGGATCGCCAGGTTGCGCGCCCCCCGGCGGATCCAGCCATCGCGGCGATAGCGCTCGGCCGAGGTGACGGCGGTGGTGTCGAGCGGGCGCAGCGCGCCGCGCCCCGCGGTGGCGGTGATGGCGCGCACGAGGGTGACGTCCTCCATCAGCGGGATCTCCGGGTAGCCGCCGGCGCGGTCGTGGAGGGCGCGCGGCACCAGCAGCCCCTGGTCGCCATAGGGCAGGGCGAACAGGCGCGAGCGCAGGTTCGCCCAGCCCGCCGTGATCCGCGCCATGGGGGATCGGTCGTCGAAGGCGAGGCGGCAGTAGCCGGCGGCCTCCGGGTGGCGGGCGATGTGGCGGGCGACGGCGGTGGTCCAGCCCTCGGCCAGCACGGTGTCGGCATGGACGACCAGGACCCAGGGCCCGCGCGTCGCCGCGACGCCGGCGGCGAGCTGACGGCCCCGGCCGCGGGGTGCGGTGACGAGGCGCGCGCCGACGGCATCGGCCACCGCGGCGATCGCGTCGGTCGAACCGCCATCGGCGATCACCAGCTCGCGCACGAGGCCGGCCATCACGCCCTCGCCCAGCGCGCCGAGGCAGGGGCCGATGCCCGCCGCCGCCTCCAGCGTGGGGATGACGACGGAGACGGGGGCGCTCACGACCCGCCCCTCGCCTCGACCCGGCCGAGCCAGGCGAAGAGCAGGCAGGCCACCAGGCCGAGCCCGGCGAAGCCCGCGAAGAGCGGCAGGACCGTGGCGTCGTGGAAGCTGGCGATGACGCTGCCGAGCGCCGCGGCCACCAGCGTCGCCGTCGCCAGCACCACCGAGGTCGCGGTGCCGGCGACATGGCCGAGCGGCTCGACCGCCAGCGCGATGACGTTGGCGAAGAGCACGGCGACGGCCATCAGCAGCGGCGCCAGCAGCAGCACGAAGGCCCAGAGCGGCGGGACACCCCCCGTCCCCGCCGCCACGACCGCGCCGAGCGCGCCCGCCCCGGTCATCAGCGCCATGGCGACCGTCGCGAGCCGGCGCATGCCGAAGCGCATGACCAGCCGGCCGTTGGCGAAGGAGGCGGCGGCGAAGAACCCGGCCATGAGCGCGAAGACCAGCGGGAAGCGGTGGCCGAGGCCGTAGAGCTCCTCGAACACCTGCTGGGCGGTGGCGAGATAGGCGGTGAAGCCGCCGAAGACGCAGGCGGTGATCGCGGTGCAGGTCATCGCGCGGCGGTTCGTCAGCACCGTCAGATAGCCGCGCCAGACGGCGCCGGGCGACAGCGGGCGACGCCGCGCCGCCGGCAGCGTCTCGCCCACCACGGCCCAGTAGACGACCAGCGAGGCGACGGCGATCACGGCATAGGCGAGGAAGATCGCCCGCCAGCCGCCCAGCGCCTCGATCCCCTGGCCCATCAGCGGCGCCAGCATCGGCACGGCGATGAAGATCGTGTTCACCAGGCTCGAGACCCGCGCCATCGCGGTGCCCTGGTAGAGGTCGCGCACCACGGTCACGCCGATGACCCGCGGCCCCGCGGCGCCCAGCCCCTGCAGGAAGCGCCCGGCCAGCAGCGCGCCCTCGCTCTCGGCCAGGCCCGCCAGCGCCGTGCCGACCAGGAAGACCGCGTAGCCCCCCATCGCCACCGGCAGCCGGCCGAGCGCATCGGCCAGCGGGCCGACCACCAGCTGCGCTGCGGCGAGCCCCGCGAAGACGACCATCACGACGAGATGGCGGTCGTTGGGATCGGCGAAGCCGAGGTCGCGGTCGATCGCGTCCAGCGCCGGCAGCACCGCGTCGATCGTCAGCGCGACCATCGAGGTCATGAGCGCCAGCGCCAGCATCAGCGCCAGCGGCGCCCGCCCCGCCTCACGGTCGGCCGCATCGGGCAGGACACGCGCGCCGCCGGAAGGGGGCGCAGCCGGGCCGCCGGGGTCGCTCTGCCGCATCGGTGCCTCCAGGCGCGCCGCCGAGGGCCGCCCCCTCCCGGCACGACCCGCCCCTCTGGCGCCGGGGCGAGCGATGCCATACCTGAACCGCACGGGCCAGTGGCGGCGGCACCACGGTCCCGGCAACGTGACCCCTTAACCGGGCCACCACGGGGCACACGGGGCCAGCACGGGGCCAGCACGGCAGCGGGCCGGGGGGGCACGGCGCGGGCGCCGGACAGGCGGCTCTCGGCCCTCGCTCGGCGCCTGCGCCGGTGCCGCCAGCGGGTCGCTGGAACGACGGGAGAGAAGCGATGGCGATGGGTCGGGTGGCCGGCGACCGGGCGGTGCTGGCGATGACCGGGTCGGCGGTGCGCACGGTGCTGCAGGACGTGGTGACGGCCGATGTCGCGCCCCTCGCCCCGGGCCGCGCCGTCTATGCCGCCCTGCTGACGCCCCAGGGCAAGTACCTGTTCGACTTCTTCCTGCTCGACGGCCGAGGGCGGGAGGGGGCGGGCCTCGCCGGCCTGCCCGAAGACGCCGTGCTCGTCGATGTCGCCGCCGACCGGGCCGAGGCGTTGGCGAAGAGGCTGACCATGTACTGCCTGCGCCGCGATGCCCGCATGGCGGGGCCGGTGGCGCTCGGCGTAGCCCAGGTCTTCGCGGCCGACGGACCGGCGCCCGCACCCGCCGCACCCGATGGCGGCCTGACCGTCGCCGATCCGCGCCACCCCGCCCTCGGCCACCGGCTCTACGCCCCCGACCCGGGCGCAGCGCTGGCCGCCGCGGGGGTCGAACCGGCGCAGGACGGCGCCTGGGAGGCCCTCCGCGTCGTGCTCGAGGTCCCGGAGACGGGCGTCGAACTCGTCCCCGAGGACACCTTTGTGCTCGAGGCCGGGCTCGACCGGCTGGGCGGGGTCGACTTCCGCAAGGGCTGCTATGTCGGCCAGGAGGTCACCGCGCGCATGCGCCACAAGACCGAGCTCCGCAAGCGCCTCGTCACCGTCAGCGTCGAGGGCACGGCCCCCGCCGGCACCCCGGTCACCACGGCCGAGGGCAAACCCGCCGGCACCCTCTTCACCGCCGCCGGCGGCCGGGCACTGGCCCATCTCCGTCTCGACCGCGCCACCGGCCCCCTCACGGCAGGCGAAGCAAGGGTCACCTACGACCCCGACGCCTGACCCCCACCCAACCGGGCCACAACGGGCGCGGATCACGACGGTACCGCCCCCCTCTCCCCCCGGGAGAGGGGCCGGGGGAGAGGGCGGCTCAGCGCCCGGCCGTCTCCTCGGCGAGGAGCGCGGCGAGACCCTCGCGATAGGTCGGATAGGCCAGCGTCACGCCAAGGCCCGCCAGCCGGGCGTTCGAGCAGCGCTTCGATTCGGCATAGAAGCTGCGCGCCATCGGCGACATCTCGGCCTCCTCCCAGGCGACCGCGGGCGGCGGCGGCAGGCCCAGGAGGCCCGCGGCATGCTCCAGCACGTCCTCGGGCGGCGCGGCCTCGTCATCGCAGACGTTGTAGACCGTCCCGGGCGCCGGCCGCGCGATCGAGGCCGCCAGCACCGTGGCGATGTCCTCGACATGGATGCGGCTGAACACCTGCCCCGGCTTGATGATCCGCCGCGCGGTCCCGGCGCGGACCTTCGAGAACGGCCCGCGCCCGGGGCCGTAGATCCCGGCGAGGCGGAAGATGTGGAGCGGGAAGCCCGCGCGGATGGCGAGCGCCTGCCACGCCTCCTCGGCCGCCAGCCGGGCGCGGCCGCGGGCGGTCGAGGGCCGGCAGGGGCTGTCCTCGTCCACCCAGCCGCCCTGCCGGTCGCCATAGACGCCGACGGTCGAGAGATAGCCGACCCAGGCCAGCCCCCCGCCCCGCGCGGCGATCGCCCCGGCCAGCGCCGCCAGCACCGGGTCGCCGCCGCTCGCCGCATCGCCGTCCAGCGCCGGCGCCGCCGAGGCCAGCAGATGCGTCGCCTCGGCCAGCGCGATCTCCAGCGCCGGGGGCGCGGCACCGCCCTCCCAGATCACCGGCTCGACCCCCTGCGCGGCCAGCCGGCCGGCCTTCTCGGCGCTGCGGGTGGTGCCGATCACCCGCCAGCCCGTCGCCACCAGCCGGCGCGAGAGAGCGGCGGCCGAGTAGCCGTGACCGAAGGTGAGCAGCGTGCCGGTCATGCGGGGCTCCCTTGGGCGGTGTCTGCGGCCGTGTCGCCGGTAATGTCGTCGGTGAGGCCGGGGATCTCGGCCTCAACGTCGCCGGCCAGCGCCAGCGCCCATTCCGCCCGGACATAAGCGTCGCCCTCGCCCGCCGCCAGCGCCGGCTCGCCCGCCAGCTCCGCCGGCCCCAGCAGGCGGCCGAGCGCCCAGGCCGCATGCCCCCGGATCAGCGGCTCGGGATCGGCGGCGAGGCGCCGCGCCACGGCGACCAGCGCCCGATCGCCCGAATTGCCGATCGCCACCGCCACGTTGCGCAGCACCCGAACCCGCCCCGTCCGCTTGACCGGCGAGCCGGCGAAGCGCGCGCGGAACGCCGCATCGTCCAGGCCCGCAAGCTCGGCCAGCGGCGGATCGCGCCGCCCCCCGGGCGCGGCATAGGCCTCGTTGGCCGCAACCGCGAAGCGGTTCCAGGGGCAGACGGCCAGGCAGTCGTCGCAGCCGTAGACCCGGTTGCCCATCGCCGCCCGCAGCCCCCGCGGGATCGGCCCCTTGAGCTCGATCGTGAGATACGAGATGCAGCGCCGCGCATCGAGCCGGTAGGGCGCCGGAAACGCCTCGGTCGGGCAGATGTCGAGACAGCGCCGGCAGCTGCCGCAGTGGTCGCGCGCGGGCCCGTGCGGCGCCAGATCCAGCGTGGTGAAGATCGCGCCGAGGAAGAACCACGAGCCGCCCCGCCGCGCCACCAGGTTGGTATGCTTGCCCTGCCAGCCGAGGCCGGCGGCGGCGGCCAGCGGCTTCTCCATGACGGGCGCGGTGTCGACGAAGACCTTGATCTCGGGCGCGGGACCCGCCGCTGCCCCCGCCTTTGCCTGGTCGATCAGCCAGCGCCCCAGCCGCTTCAGCCGCTTCTTGACCACGTCGTGGTAGTCGCGCCCCTGGGCATAGACGCTGATCGCCGCGCGATCCG
>JBCBPG010000271.1:0-6156 GCA_039820865.1 Pseudomonadota bacterium | reverse complement strand
CGGATGATGTCGAGGGCGGCGGTGACGCGGTCGAGCGTGTCGCTGTCATGGAGCCAGACCTCGACCCCCTCGACGGCGTGGCGCTCGAAGAACAGCGGGGAGTAGAGCAGCCCTGTCACGGCGCGGTGCAGCATCCGGCGAAGGGCCCGTATCGGGCGGATCGATCCTGGCATCCGGTCCCCGTGTCGAGGGTCCCTCTCCCACATAGGGTGCGTGCAACGCACCGTCACATAGGGTGCGTGCAACGCACCGTCACGTAGGGTGCGTGCAACGCACCGTGGAGGGCCGGCGATGCGCATTGCGCCCCCTGGAGCGTGTTCAAACCGGCGGTGAGCACGGTCGCCCAGCCCTCCCACGTCAGTTTAGGCCCGCGCGCATGAATATCCCGTTGCGTCCGCGCCTCCAGCAGCGTTCGCCGAAAGGTAACGGGATCGCGGCAACGATGACGTCGGTGGGAGCGGGAGCGAGCGTCTCCGGTCGGTCGGCGCCCCCGCGCTAGAGCAGTTTCCAGCCAGACTGAACCAGTCTGGCGACAAGAAAATGCGGCAAACAAAATCAGCCTGGAGCGCGAGACCTGACGCAGTCAGGTCAGCAAGCGCTCTAGAGCGTGGCGCGGAGGGGGGCGGTGGCGCGGCGATAGGCGGCCGTGATGGGGTCGCGGGCGATGTGGCGGCCGTCGCGGACGAGAAGGCGGCCGGCCGACCAGACATGGGCGACCATGCCGCGCCCGCCCGATGCGGCGCCGGTCGCCACGAAGGTGTCGAGCGCGGTGTCGGGGGCGAGGCCGGCGAGGTCGGGGTGATCGGTGTCGAGGGCGAGGAGATCGGCCACGGCCCCCTCCTCGATCCTGCCGGAGCCGCGGCCCGCGGCAGAGGCCCCCCCGATGGCGGCGTCCTCCATCAGGCGCCGGCCGGTGGAGCGGTGGTCGGCCAGTGCCGCGCGGGCATGGTCGCGCAGGCGCTGCGAGGTCTCGAGCTGGCGGAGCTCCCCGGCCAGCGAGATGCGGATGTTGCTGTCCGAGCCGACCGCGAAGGCGCCCCCCGCGCCCAGCCAGCGCACGCCGTCGAAGATGCCGTCGCCGAGATTGGCCTCGGTCAGCGGGCAGAGGCCGGCGACGGCGCCGGTGCGGGCGAGGCGGACGGTCTCGTCCGGGGTCATCTGGGTGCAGTGGATCGGCGACCAGCGTGCATCGAGCGGCAGGTTGTCGAGCGCCCATTCGACGGGGCGTGCGCCCCAGGCGGCGGCGACCTCGGTGACCTCGGCGGGCTGTTCGGCGAGGTGGATGTGGACCGGGCCCTCCGGGACGAGGGTCGCCGCGGCGCGCAGGTCCTCGGGCGGCAGCGCGCGCAGCGAATGGGGCGCGACGCCCAGCACGGCGTCCGGCGGCAGGTGGGCGAGGGCGGCGCGCGCCTCCTCGACCAGGCGGGCGAAACGGTCGGGATCGTTGGCGAAGCGGCGCTGGCCGGGGCCGAGGGGGCGGCCGTCGCAGCCGCCATGGCGGTAGTGGACGGGCAGGAGCGTCAGCCCGATGCCGCTGGTCGCCGCGGCGGCGGCGATGCGCCCGGCCATCTCGCCGAGACGGTCGTAGGGCCGGCCGTCGGGGCGGTGGTGCAGGTAGTGGAACTCGACCGAGGCGCCGAAGCCGGCCTCGAGCATCTCCATCTGGACGAAGGCGGCGATGGCCTCGACCTGGTCGGGATCGAGCCGGTCGAGGAAGCGGTACATCAGCTGGCGCCAGGTCCAGAAGCTGTCGCGCCCGGCCGCACCGCGCGCCTCGGCCAGCCCCGCCATCGCGCGCTGGAAGGCGTGGGAGTGGCCGTTGGCCGGCGCCGCGACCAGGAGATCGGCATCCCAGGGCCCCCCGGCGCAGGGGCGGATCGCGGTGATGCGCCCGGACGCGACGGTGAGGGCGACGTCCTCGCGCCAGGTGCCGGCGACCAGCGCGCGGCGGGCGCACAGCGTCGAGGTGGCCAGGGATGTCTGCACGCTCACGCCTCCCATTGACAGCAGCCGCTCCACGTCATGACGCTGGGCGCGTGGTTGCAAGCGTGCCGTTTCGGGCGCGCGGTTGCACGCGCGCGGTCGCACGCGCCGTGCGCCGGAGGGGGAAGCCCGATGCTGTTATGGAACGCCCGGCTGGCGAGCTTCGATGCGCCGGGCCGCTATGGCCTGGTCGACGCCGGCGCGGTCGCGATCGAGGACGGGCGGATCGCCTGGGCGGGCGCGATGGCGGCGCTGCCCGAAGCGCTGGCCGGCGCCGAGCGCCACGACCTGGAGGGCCGGCTGGTCACCCCGGGGCTGATCGACTGCCACACCCATGTCGTGCATGGCGGCCACCGGGCGGGCGAGTTCGAGATGCGGCTGGAGGGCGCGGGTTACGAGGAGATCGCGCGGGCCGGCGGCGGCATCGTCTCGACGGTGCGGGCGACGCGGGCGGCGGACGAGGCGGCGCTGCTGGCGGGCGCCCTGGGGCGGGTCGATGCGCTGCTGGCCGAGGGCGTGACGACGCTGGAGATCAAGTCGGGCTACGGGCTCGACGTCGAGACCGAGCTGAGGATGCTGCGTGCGGCCCGCGCGGTGGCGATGGCGCGCCCGGTCGCGGTGGCGACCAGCTTTCTCGGCGCCCATGCGGTGGCGCCCGAGCACAAGGGCGAGCCGGACGCCTATATCGACGCGGTCGCGATCCCGGCGCTGGAGGCCGCCCATGCCGAGGGGCTGGTCGATGCGGTGGACGGGTTCTGCGAGGGCATCGCCTTCGACACCGCGCAGATCGGGCGGGTGTTTGCGCGGGCCAGGGCGCTGGGGCTGCCGGTCAAGCTGCATGCCGAGCAGCTCTCGGCGATGGGCGGGACGCGGCTGGCGGCGGCGCACGGGGCGCTCTCGGTCGATCACCTGGAATATGCCGGCGACGCGGATGCGGCGGCGATGGCGGCCGCGGGCTCGGTCGCGGTGATCCTGCCGGGGGCGTTCTACACGCTGCGCGAGACGCAGCCGCCGCCGATCGAGGCGTTCCGCGACGCGGGCGTTGCGATGGCGGTGGCGACGGACTGCAACCCGGGATCCTCGCCGATGACCTCGATCCTGCTGGCGATGAACATGGCCTGCACGCTGTTCCGCATGACGCCCGAGGAGGTGCTGGCGGGCGCGACCGTCCATGCCGCGAAGGCGCTGGGGATGGCCGACCGGGGGCGGATCGCGGCCGGGCTGCGCGCGGACCTGGCGATCTGGGACGTGGGCGCGCCGGCCGAGCTGGCCTATCGCATCGGTTTCAACCCGCTCTACCGGCGAATCTTCGGGGGTGCCTGGTGAGCGTGGTGCTGCGGCCGGGGGCGACGGCGCTGGCGGACCTGGCCGCGGTGCATGGGGGCGCGGCCGTCACGCTGGATCCCGCGGCGCGCCCGGGGATCGAGGCGGCGGCACGGCTGGTCGCGGCCGCCGCCGCGGGCGAGGCGGCGGTCTATGGCGTGAACACCGGCTTCGGGAAGCTGGCCAGCGTGCGCATCCCCGCGGTCGATACCGCGCGGCTGCAGCGCAACCTGGTGCTGAGCCATGCCTGCGGGGTGGGCGAGCCGCTCGACCGGGCGACGACGCGGCTGATGATGGCACTGAAGCTCCTGTCGCTGGGGCGCGGGGCCAGCGGGGTCGCCTGGGAGACGGTGGCCTTCATCGAGGCGATGCTGGCGCGCGACGTGGTGCCGGTGGTGCCGCTCAAGGGCTCGGTCGGGGCGTCGGGCGACCTGGCGCCGCTGGCGCACATGGCCTCGGCGATGATCGGCGAGGGCGAGGCGTATCTCGGGGGCGAGCGGATGGCGGCGGCGGCGGCGCTGGCGCGGGCGGGTCTGGCGCCCCATGCGCTGGGCGCCAAGGAGGGGCTGGCGCTGATCAACGGCACCCAGTTCTCGACGGCGCTGGCGCTCAAGGGGCTGTGGGGGGCCTGGGACGGGCTGCGGGCGGCGATCGTGACGGGCGCGCTGTCTACCGACGCGATCATGGGCTCGACCGCGCCGCTGGTCGACGCGATCCATACGCTGCGCGGCCATCCCGGCCAGATCGCGGTGGCGCGGGCGCAGCGGGCCCTGATCGAGGGGTCCGAGATCCGCGAGAGCCACCGCGAGGACGATGCCCGCGTGCAGGACCCCTACTGCATCCGCTGCCAGCCCCAGGTGGTGGGCGCGGCGATGGACCTGCTGGTGGCCGCGGCGCGCACGCTGGAGATCGAGGCCAATGCCGTCACCGACAACCCGCTGGTGCTGGTGGACGAGGGGCTGATCGTCTCGGGCGGGAATTTCCATGCCGAGCCGGTCGGCTTTGCCGCCGACCAGATCGCGATGGCCGTCGCCGAGATCGGGGCGATCGCGCAGCGGCGGGTGGCGCTGATGGTGGACCCGGCGCTCAGCCACGACCTGCCGGCCTTCCTGGCGGCCGATCCGGGGCTCAATTCGGGGCTGATGGTGGCCGAGGTCACGACCGCGGCGCTGATGAGCGAGAACAAGCACCTCGCCCATCCCTGCACGACCGATTCGACCCCCACCTCGGCCAACCAGGAGGACCATGTCAGCATGGCCGCGCATGCCGCGCGCCGGCTGGGCCCGATGGTGCGCAATCTCGGCACCATCCTCGGCGTCGAGGCGCTGTGCGCGGCCGAGGGGGTCGAGCACCGCGCGCCGCTGGTCACCAGCGCGACGCTGCAGGGCGTGCTGGCGCGCATCCGGGCCGAGGTGGCCAAGATCACCGAGGACCGCTTCCTGGCGCCCGACATCGCCGCCGCCACCGCGCTGGTGATCGAGGGCCGGCTGGCCGGGGGGCTGGCGCTGCCCGACCTCGCCGCCGCGATGGAGAGCGGGCGATGAGCGCGCCGCCGCCGGTCGAGGTCGAGCGGGGCGACGGGCCGCTGGTGCTGGGCATCCCCCATGCGGGGACATGGCTGCCCGACGACGTGGCGGCGCGGCTGGCCGACCGCGGCCGGGCGCTGGCGGATACCGACTGGCATGTCGATACGCTCTACGGCTGGTTGCCGATCGAGAGCGACGAGCGGGCGCGCTTCGACCCCGAGGCGCAGGCCTGGGTGCCGCGGGCAACGACGGTGAGGGCGGCCTTTCACCGCTACGTGGTCGACGCCAACCGCGATCCCTCGGGCGCGAGCCTCTATCCGGGGCAGAACACGACCGGGCTGGTGCCACTGACGGATTTCGATGGGCAGCCGATCTGGGACGTGCTGCCCGAAGCGGCCGAGGTGGAGGCGCGGCGGGCGGCGTTCCATGCGCCCTATCACGCGGCGCTCGAGGCCGAGATGGCGCGGGTGCGGGCGGCGCACGGGGTGGCGGTGCTGTTTGACTGCCACTCGATCCGCTCGGTCGTGCCGTATCTCTTCGAGGGGCGGCTGCCGGATCTCAACATCGGCACCGATGGCGGGCGGACCTGCGATCCGCGCATCGAGGCGGCGGTTGTCGAGGAGTGCCGGGCGGCCGAGGGCTACACCAGCGTGCTGAACGGGCGGTTCCGGGGCGGCTGGACGACGCGGCATTACGGGCGTCCGGCCGAGGGGTGGCACGCGGTGCAGATGGAGCTGGCACAGGCGACCTACCTGGCCGAGGAGGCACCGCCCTGGACCTACGATCCCGTGCAGGCGGGGAGCATCATCCCGCATCTGCGCCGCATCCTGGCCGCGCTGGAGGCCCTGGCGCCGGTCCTCGCCGCCGAGACGAAAGGCACCCCATGACCGATCCGCGCCACAACCTCCGCGATGTCTATCCGCGGACGGGCCCCGAGATCTCGGCCCGGTCCTGGCAGACCGAGGCGCCGATGCGGATGCTGATGAACAACCTGCACCCCGATGTCGCCGAGAACCCGCATGAGCTGGTGGTCTATGGCGGGATCGGGCGGGCGGCGCGGACCTGGGGCGACTTCGACGCCATCGTCGCGACGCTGAAGACGCTGGGCGAGGACGAGACGCTGCTGGTGCAGTCGGGCAAGCCGGTCGGGGTGTTCCGCACGCATGCCGATGCGCCGCGGGTGCTGATCGCCAACTCCAACCTGGTGCCGCACTGGGCGACCTGGGCGCATTTCTCCGAGCTCGACCGCAAGGGGCTGGCGATGTACGGCCAGATGACCGCGGGGTCCTGGATCTACATCGGCACCCAAGGGATCGTGCAGGGG
>JBCBPG010000270.1:0-6164 GCA_039820865.1 Pseudomonadota bacterium | reverse complement strand
GGGCGGACATGCAGCGTGCCGACCGAGGCATGGGCGTACCAGGTGCCGTCGGTGCCGTGGCGGCGAAAGATCTCGGTCAGGTTCTCGGTATAGTCGGCGAGGTCGGGCAGGCGGACGCAGCAGTCCTCGACAAAGCTGACGGGTTTGCCCTCGGACTTCATCGACATCATGATGTTGAGGCCCTGCTTGCGGACCTCGCCGATGCGCGCCTGCAGGCCGGGATCGGTGGCCTCGACCACGCCGCCCTCGGCCTTGCCCGGCACGCCGAAGCCGAAGCCGAGATCGGACATGAGATCGCCGAGCGCGTCGAGGCGGCGGCGGTTCTCGGCCGGATCGTCCTCGGCGAACTCGACCAGCAGCAGCGCCTCGGGCGTGCCGCGCACGAACTCGGCCAGGATCGGCTTGAAGACGGCGTTGTCCTGCGCCAGCCGGATCAGGTTGTGGTCGATCAGCTCGATGCCGACGGGGTCGAGCGTGACGAGGTGCTGCGCCGCCTCCATCGCCGCGCGGAAGGTGGGGAAGTGGCAGACGCCGGTCAGCTTGGCGGCCGGCAGGGGCGAGAGCCTGAGCTCGATCCGTTCGCTGAGCGCCAGCGTGCCCTCGGAGCCGACCAGCAGGGTGGCGAGGTTGACGGGTCGGCCATCGGCGTTCTCCGGCGCCTCGGGCGGGATCAGGGCGTCGATGTTGTAGCCGCCGACGCGGCGGTCGACATCCGGGAAGCGGCGCGCGATCTCGGCGGCCTCGGTGCGCCCGATCTCCAGCATGTCGGCGACGAGGCCGGCATCGAGGCCGCCGGCGAAGTTGCGCCCCGGGGGAACCTCGCCGAAGCGGGCACGGCGCCCGTCCGCCATCAGCGCGTCGATGGCGATGACGTTGTCGCGCGACATGCCGTAGCGGCGCGAGCGGGCCCCGCAGGAGTTGTTGGCCGTCATCCCCCCGATGGTCGCGCGCGAGCCTGTCGAGACGTCGACCGGGTACCAGAGGCCGTGGGGCTTGAGCGCGCGGTTCAGCTCGTCCAGCACCACGCCGGGTTCGACCACGGCGCGCCGGCCCTCGACATCGATCTCGAGGATGCGGTTCAGGTGGCGGGAGTAGTCGATGACGATGCCGCCGTTGACCGTCTGGCCGCACTGCGAGGTGCCGCCGCCGCGGGCGGTGACGCTGATCCCCTCCTCGCGGGCCAGCGCGAGGGTGGCGGCGACATCCTCGCCCGTGCGCGGGACGACCACGCCGCCGGGGACGACCTGGTAGATCGAGGCATCGGTGGCGTAGCGGCCGCGGCTGCCCGCGTCGAACAGCACCTGGCCCTCGACCGCACCCCTCAGCCGCCGGGCCAGCCGGCTCTCGCCCGCGTCGCGGATCACCTGCATCGCGCCCTCCCTGTTCGCTGACGGGGTGGCACCGGGCGGGCGCGCTGGCAAGGCCGCGTTCCGCCGGGTGGTGGCCTGCGCCGGGGCGGCGGGATGCCACGCGACGGCGCCCGGCCACGTGCTAGGTCGCGTCCCATGACGGACTTCATGCATCTGGGCGGCGCGGCGACCGCGGTGGTGGTCGGTGCCTCGGGCGGTATCGGCGCGGGGTTCGTGCGGGCGCTGGCGGGGGCGCCGGGGATCGGGCGCGTCCATGCCTTCGCGCGCCGGGGCAGGGTGCCCGAGGGGCCGGGGATCGTGCCCGGCCGGCTGGACCTGGAGGACGAGGCGAGCATCGCGGCGGCGGCGGCCAAGGTTGGCGAGGCGCGGCTGGTGATCGTGGCGACAGGGCTGCTGCACGCGCCCGACCTCGCGCCCGAGAAGACCTGGCGCGATCTCGATCCGGCCGCCTTCGCGCGGTCCTTCGCGGTCAACGCCACCGGGCCGGCGCTGGTGGCCAAGCATTTCCTGCCGATCATCCCGCGGCGGGGGCCCTCGGTCTTCGCGGCGCTCTCGGCGCGGGTGGGCTCGGTCTCGGACAACAAGGCGGGCGGGTGGTACGCCTATCGCGCGTCCAAGGCGGCGCTGAACCAGGTGCTGAGATGCCTGGCGATCGAGGAGGGGCGGCGCCGGCAGGGCCTGGTCGTCGCGGGCCTGCAGCCCGGCACGGTCGATACGGGGCTGTCGAAACCGTTCCAGGGCGCGGTGAAGGAGGGCGGTCTCCTGGACCCCGACACGGCGGCGCGCCACCTGCTCGACGTGCTGGCGCGGCTGACCCCGGCCGAGAGCGGTCGCCTCTTCGACTGGCAGGGCAGGGAGTTTCCGCCCTGATGGCAGGTCCCGGGAACGGGTCCGGGGGTCAGGTCCGGGGGCGTGGAGCGGGCACCGGGAATCGAACCCGGACCATCAGCTTGGAAGGCTGAGGCGCTACCATTACACCATGCCCGCGCGCGGCCCTCTCGTATGGGCTCGGCCCGGGGGCGTCAACGTCCCCCCATGCGGCGGGCCGGTCAGGCCGTCTCCTCGGCGTCCTTCTTGGCGACGGACAGCGTCGGTCGCGGCGCGTCGCCGAGCAGCACGAGCTTGGTGTCCTTGCCGCTGGTGTCGATGGCGCTGACGACGACCTCGTCGGTGCCCTCGCGCTCGAACAGCGCGCGCGCGATCGGGTTGATGAAGTTGGTCTCGATGCGGTTGCCGATGCCGCGGCCGCCATCGTTCAGCTCCATCGTGCAGATCTCGAGCAGCGCCTCGTTCGCCTCGGGCGTGAGGCTCACCTTGACGCCGTGCTCCTCGTGGATCGCCTTGAAGACCTTCTTCATGATGGCCGTGAAGATGATGGTGCCGGACTGCGGGCGGATGAACTCGAAGGGCACGATGTTCTGGCCCATGCGGTTGAACAGCTCGGGGCGCTTCAGCTCGTACTTGAAGTGGTCCGAGACCGCCTTCTGCAGCTTCTGCTCCAGCACCTCGGGACTGTCGGAGGGCAGCACGTTCTGGCCCGAGTTGGCGGTGCGGTCGCCGCCGACCATGCCGATGTTCGAGGTGAAGATGATCAGGCTCTCCGAGAAGAAGCCGGTCTCGCCGCGGGTGTCGGTCAGGCGCCCGTCGTCGAGGATCTGGAGGAAGGCGTCCAGGATGCGGGGGTGGCCCTTCTCGATCTCGTCGAACAGGAACACGCTGAAGGGCTTGGTGCGGACGGCGTTGACCAGCTCGCCGCCGCTCTCGTAGCCGGCCGAGCCGACCGGCGCGCCGATCAGGCGGTTGATGCCCTCGGCGCCCATGAACTCGGACATGTCGAAGCGGACCATGGCGTTCTCGTCGCCGAACATGACCTCGGTGATCGCCTTGGCGAGCTCGGTCTTGCCGGTACCGGTGGGGCCGACGAAGAACAGCACGCCGCGCGGGCGGTTGCCGCGGCTGGACGTCTGGGCGCCCGTGAGGCCCATGATCGAGCGCACGAGGATGTCGTAGGTCTTCTCGATGGCGCGCGGCTGGCCCTTGACGCGCTTCTCCAGCACCTCGCGCGCATAGCGGATGCGGTGGCGCATGATGGCCGAGGTCCAGGGGTTGCGCGTGGTGCCGATCTGGTAGCTGCGCATCGCCTGCTCGATCCCGCGCAGGCCGAAGTTCTCGGCGCGGGCAAGCTGGACGATCGAGCGCAGGTCGACCAGCGACATGCCCTCGGTCCGGACGGCGAGCTGCTCGGTGCGCAGCTGGCGTTCGCCCACATGCATGTCGTCGTGGTCGTGCAGGTGGCCGATCAGCGAGGCGACGAAGGCGACCCGGTCCTGCAGGTCAGGCATGCCGATCGCCATCGAGCGCAGCGCGACGTTCTCGGTCGCGAACCAGTCGGGCAGGTCGCCGGCGTTCTCGACCATCCAGAAGACCGGGTTGCGCCGGGGCATCGGGCGGGCCGAGGCGGGGCGCTGCGGTGCGGGCGCGCGGGCGATGCGGTCCATGGCGACAAAGAGCCGGTCGATCGGCGCGACCGGGTGGCGCATCATGGCCGAGGCATAGTCGACCATCAGCGCGATCGGCATCCGCGCCTCGGCCACGACGGTCGCGGCGATCTCCTGCAGCGTCTCCGGGTCGCGGGCGACGGTGCCGAGGGGGATGCCGAACTCCTTCAGCCTCTCCTCGTAGCGCGGATCGCAGTCCTGGTGGAGGCGCAGTCCGCCGAAGGGGTCGTGGCGGAGCAGCGCCGCGTAGCCGCGCTTCTTGAGGATCAGCCAGACCGCCGTCTCGAAGGCGACGAAGACGATGCCGTTCGCGCCCATCACCGGGTAGAGGTCGCGCGTGTTGCCCGACATGACGAAATGCGAGCGGATCGCGAGCGAGGAGGAGAGCTCCTCGAACCAGGTCGGTGGCAGGAAGGCCTGCTGGGCGGAGGGCGAGGAGCTCTGGTTTGTCACGGGGCGCGCTTCCCTGTCTCGACGGAGGCCGGTCGGCCGTGGCGCCCGAGCCTACGGGCTGGTGCCAGTGGTGCCGGCGCCTTTTGTCATCTTTGGGGCAGGTAGCGCCGTGGCGGCATTAATCCTCTCGCGCGGCGGGCGGCAGCGGCGCTGCCCGGTGGATGCGGCGGGCTGTCTCAGTGGCCGGTGAATGCCCGGTTGCGGGACAGGTTTCGCTTGCCCCCTCGCGGGCGACGCCGCAGTCTCGACGCCGGGGAAACAGATACAAAAACCCCGAAGAACTCTCGTGAGAACGAGGGACACATAGCCGTTTCAGGGAGGAAACGATGACACTCAAGAGCGTGCTCGCCACCACGGCCGCGATCGCGGCGCTTGGCCTGCCGGCCATGGCGCAGGACCAGAACATGCAGCGCCTGGGCGCCATGCAGGCGACCGGCGTGACCGAGTTCAAGGTGATCGACCAGAACACGCCGGCGGCCGACGCGATCCGCGCGACCCTTGAGACGATCGAGATGCCGGACGGCTTCGAGATCAGCCTCTTCGCGCTGGTCCCGGATGCGCGCCACATGGCGGTCGGCCCGCAGGGCATCGCCGTCTTCGTCGGCACCCGCAAGACCGACTTCTGGGTGGTGACCGACCGCGACAAGGACCGCGTCGCCGACGAGGTCAAGAGCTTCGCGCCCTCGATCGCCTTCGACATCCCGAACGGCCCCTGCTTCTCGCCCGACGGCTTCCTCTACATCGCCGAGCGCAACCGCGTGCTGGTCTTCCCGGCGGCCGAGTTCTTCTACGAGAGCCCGGACGTGGCGGTGGGCGTGGTCGTGGCGGATGGCGAGCTGATCCCCGTCGAGGAGGAGAGCTTCAACCACACCGCGCGCGTCTGCGACATCGGCCCGGACGGCAAGATCTACATCTCGCTCGGCCAGCCGTTCAACGTGCACCCCAAGGAGAAGTACGACCTGTACAACGAGGTCGGCATCGGCGGCGTCGTCCGCATGAACACCGACGGGACGGGCCGCGAGGTCTTCACCTACGGCGTGCGCAACTCGGTCGGCCAGGACTTCAACCCGGCCAATGGCGACTTCTGGTGGACCGACAACCAGGTCGACGGCATGGGTGACGACATCCCCCCCGGCGAGCTGAACCGCCAGACCGAGGCCGGCCAGCACTTCGGCTTCCCCTACTACGGCGGCGGCTCGGTGCGCACGGCGGACTACAAGGACGAGACGCCGCCCGAGGGCCTGATCTTCCCGGCGGTCGAGCAGGTCGCCCATGCCGCCGATCTCGGCATGATGTTCTACACCGGCTCGATGTTCCCGGCCGAGTACCAGGGCGGCATCTTCCACGCCCAGCACGGCTCGTGGAACCGCACCGAGCCGGTCGGCGCGCGCGTCATGTTCACCCCGATCAACGAGGACGGCACCGCCGGGCAGACGCGGCCCTTCGCCGAGGGCTGGCTGGCCGAGACGGGCGAGTATCTCGGCCGCCCGGTCGACGTCGCCCAGCTCCGCGACGGCTCGATCCTGGTGACCGACGACCTGGCGGGTGCGATCTACCGCATCGCCTATAGCGCGCCGGCCGCCAACTGAGGCCTGGAGGCGCCGTCCCCCGGGGCGGCGCCTCTCTCTCACGGGGGGGGAGAGACCATGAGAACGATCCTGATCGCCGCGGCGCTGGCCGCGCTGGCGCTGCCCGCCACCGCCGGCGACCCGGTCGAGGGCCGCAAGATCGCCCGCCAGTGCTCGCAGTGTCACGGGATCGACGGCATCGCGCAGATCCCGATCGCGCCGCATATCGCCGGCGAGAACGAGATCTACCTGCGCACCCAGCTCCAGCACTTCCG
>JBCBPG010000269.1:0-6210 GCA_039820865.1 Pseudomonadota bacterium | reverse complement strand
CGGGCAGGGCGCTCTGCGGCTGGTCGCCGAAGACGATGGAGACGGTCTCGAAGACGACTGCGGGGGTGGGGGTGGGGGTGTCGCTCATTTCGCCGCTCCGAACCGCAGCAGCCGGTCGAGGATGATCGCGACCACCACGATCACGAACCCGCTCTCGAAGCCGAGCGAGGCGTTGACCGAGTTCAGCGCCCGCACGACCGGGACGCCCAGCCCGTCGGCCCCCACCAGCGCCGCGATCACCACCATCGAGAGCGAGAGCATGATGGTCTGGTTGAGCCCCGCCATGATCTGCGGCAGGGCATAGGGCAGCTCGACCTTGAAGAGCTTCTGCACGGGCGAGGCGCCGAAGGCGTCGGCCGCCTCGGTCAGTGGCCTGGGGCAGGCCGAGATGCCGAGATGGGTCAGCCGGATCGGCGCCGGCACGACGAAGATCACCGTCGCGATCAGCCCCGGCACCATGCCGATGCCGAAGAAGACGATCGCCGGGATCAGGTAGACGAAGGCCGGCAGCGTCTGCATGAGATCCAGGACGGGTCGCATCGCGGCGTAGAGGCGCGGCCGATGCGCCGCCCAGATGCCGAGCGGCACGCCCAGCCCCATGCAGACGACGCAGGCCGAGAGGACCAGCGTCAGGCTTTCGGTCGTCTCCTCCCAGTAGCCCTGGTTGATGACGAAGAGGAACCCGACCGCCACCAGCGTCGGCACCTTCCAGCCCCGGTGCAGCACCCAGGCCAGCCCCGCCAGCGCCGCGACGACGATCAGCGGATGCGGCGTCTGCAGCACCCAGAGGAGCGCGTCGATCATCGCCTCCAGCGCCTCGGCCAGCGCGTCGAACAGGCCCGTCGCATTGGCCTGAAGCCAGTCGAACGCCACCTCGGCCGCGTCACCGACCGGCAGCTTGTAGTCCTCGAACCATTCCATGCGCTCTCCTAGCGTCCGGCTGCGAGCTCGCGGACCATGGCCTCGATCAGCAGCGATTTCGCCTCGCGTCCGCGGTCGGTCAGCCCGGCCGAGACGCGCATCTCATCGGGCAGGTCGACATCCTCGCCGATGCGGCTGTCCCGCAGCTCATAGGCCAGCCGGCCGTCGTCGCTCCGGTCGTCGATCCGGCGCATGCGCGCGTCGATCCCGTCGCGGAGCGCCTGCAGATCGCCCGACACCTCGACGAGGCCCTTGCTGGCCAGTTCCTCATAGGCGTCGAGGGTCTCGGGCGGTGGCATGTTGAACTTCTTCCGCCGGTCGTCGTAGCGGGTGTAGGAATAGATGCCGCGCCTGCCGCCCTCGCTCTCGAGGAGCAGTTCGACCGCGGCGCCGGAGAGCTCGCCGATCTCGACCGCCAGCGCGCTCTCGCCCCTGTCGCGGGCCGCGCGGCTGAGCTGGATCTCGATGCCCACGGCCGAGACCTTCTCGGCGCTCGCCAGCAGGTTCGGCACCAGCCTGATCGAGCGCTCGATCGGTTCCTCGAAGCGGATGAACACCGCCACGAGGAACACGGGCCAGACGAGTGTCCGAAGCAGGTCGAACACCGTCCCGGCCTTCTTCTCAGCCATCCAGGTCCGCCAGCACCGCGGCCTTGGCGTCGCCGCCGTCGGTGGTGGTCACGCCGGCGAGCCAGGCGTCAAGGACGTCGGGGTTGGCCTTGAGCCAGGCCTCGGCGGCGTCGTCGGGGTCCTCGCCATCGTTCAGGATCGCGCCCATGATGGCGTTCTCCATCTCCAGCGAGAACTTGAGGTTGGCGAGGAGTGCGCCGACGTTCGGGCATTCCTCGGCAAAGCCCGCGCGGGTGTTGGTGTAGACCGTCGCGCCGCCGAGATCGGGGCCGAACCAGTCGTCGCCGCCCTCGAGATAGGTGAGCGCGAAGTTGGCGTTCATCGGGTGCGGCTCCCAGCCGAGGAAGACGACCGGCTCGTCGCGCTTGGTCGCGCGTCCGACCTGCGCCAGCATGCCCTGCTCCGAGCTCTCGACCACCTCGAACTCGCTGAGCCCGAAGGCGTCGCTCTCGATCATGTCGATGATCAGCCGGTTGCCGTCGTTGCCGGGCTCGATGCCGTAGATCTTGCCGTCCAGCGCCTCGACCTGGGCCGCGATCGTCTCGAAGCTGGTGATCCCCAGTGCCGCGCCGGCGGCGTTGGTGGCCAGCGTGTACTTCGCGCCCTCGAGGTTCTCGCGCACGGTCACGACGCTGCCGTCCTCGCGGTAGGGCGCGATGTCGGCCTCCATCGTCGGCATCCAGTTGCCGAGGAAGACGTCGATGTCGCCGCCCTTCATCGAGGCATAGGTCACCGGCACCGAGAGCACCTTGATCTCGGTCTCGTAGCCGAGCGCGTCGAGGATGGTCGTCGTCACCGCCGTGGTCGCGGTGATGTCGGTCCAGCCCACGTCGGAAAAGCTGATCTCCTCGCAGTCGGCGGCGGCGATGGCGGGCAGCACCAGCGCGAGCGCGGTGCCGAGGGCGAGCGTGCGAATGGCGGGCATGGTCTCTCTCCTGTCCATGGGCCCTCGCGGACCCTGCGTTGAGCTGCCGGTCGGCCTCTCGGGGGCCGTTCTCGGTCGCGATGCGGCGCGGGCGCCCGGGAGGGCAGGGCGGCCCGGCCCCTTCTCTAGCGCGGCGGGCCGTCGCTGTCGCGCCCGGCGGCGCATTCGTTGATTGACTGATCAATCAATACCCTCCATATCCCGTGATGCAAGCCCTTTTCGCGCTCCGGGAGCCGCCCATGGCCCGCGCCGACATCGCCGCTGTCCGCCGCGAGGCCCTGGTCCAGGCCGCAATCGCCGAGATCGGCGCCACGCGCTCGGCCGAGGTCACGGTCAGCCGCATCGCCCGGCGCGCCGGTGTCTCGGCCGCGCTGGCGCACCACTATTTCGGCTCGAAGGAACGGCTCTTCATCGCCGCGATGACCGAGATGCTGAACGGCTACGGCCGCGCCGTCATCGCCCGTCAGCGCCGCGCCGAGGGCCCGGCCGAGCGGCTGCGCGCCATCCTCGATGCCAGCTTCGACGCCGAGCAGTGCCGGCCCGAGACCGTCTCCGCCTGGCTGGTCTTCTACCTCCAGGCGCAGGTCTCGGCCGAGGCCGCGCGGCTGCTGGCGATCTATCGCGGCCGTCTCGCCTCGAACCTCCGCCACGAATGCCGCCGCCTCGCGCCCGAGGCCGAGGCGCGCTGGATGGCCGATACGCTCGGCGCGCTGATCGACGGTCTCTATGTCCGCCGCGCCCCCGATGCCGCCGCGCCACCGGCCGAGACCAGCCGCGCGCTGGCCCATGCCTGTCTCGACGCGATGCTCGCGCGCCGTACCGCCCAACCTGCCTGAGAGGACGCCCATGGACCGTTTCGAGGCCGATTTCGTCATCGTGGGCTCAGGCTCGGCCGGGGCCGCCATGGCCTACCGCCTGTCCGAGGCCGGGTCCTCCGTGCTGGTCGTCGAGGCCGGCGGCACGGACTGGGGGCCGCTGATCCAGATGCCGGGCGCGCTCAGCTTCCCGATGAACATGAAGCGCTACGACTGGGGCTACCAGTCCGAGCCCGAGCCCAATCTCGGCGGGCGCCGCCTCGCCTGTCCGCGCGGGCGGGTCGTCGGCGGCTCGTCCTCGATCAACGGCATGGTCTATGTCCGCGGCCACGCGGGCGACTTCGACCACTGGGCCGAGAGCGGGGCGACCGGCTGGGGCTATGCCGACGTGCTCCCCTACTACCGCCGCATGGAGAACTGGCACGACGGCGGCCATGGCGGCGACCCGGACTGGCGCGGCAGCGACGGGCCGCTGCACGTCACGCGGGGGACGCGCGAGAACCCGCTGCATGCGGCCTTCGTCGCGGCGGGCGCCGCGGCGGGTTTCGAGACGACCGACGACTACAACGGCGAGAAGGGCGAGGGCTTTGGCCCGATGGAGGCGACCATCTGGCAGGGCCGGCGCTGGTCGACCGCCAACGCCTATCTCAGGGACGCGCTCAAGCGGCCCAACTGCGACCTCCTCCGCGCCGAGGTCGAGCGCGTGACGATCGAGGACGGCCGCGCCACCGGCGTTGTCGCGAGGAAGGGCGGGCAGGCGGTCACCATCGCCGCGCGCCGCGAGGTGATCCTCGCCGCCTCCTCCATCAACTCGCCCAAGCTGCTCATGCTCTCCGGCATCGGCCCGGCCGCGCACCTGGCCGAGCACGGGATCGCCGTCGTCGCCGACCGCCCCGGCGTGGGCCAGAACCTGCAGGACCACCTGGAGATGTACATCCAGCAGGCCTGCACCCAGCCGATCACGCTGTTTCGCTACTGGTCGCTGTTCGGCAAGGCCTTCGTCGGCGCCAGGTGGCTCTTCACCGGCACCGGCCCCGGCGCCTCGAACCAGTTCGAGAGCGCGGCCTTCATCCGCTCGCGTGCCGGCATCCCCTACCCGGACATCCAGTTCCACTTCCTGCCGCTGGCCGTGCGCTATGACGGCCAGGCCGCGGCCGAGGGGCATGGCTTCCAGGCGCATGTCGGGCCGATGCGCTCGCCCTCGCGCGGCGAGATCCGGCTGGCGAGCGCCGATCCCGCGGCGGCGCCCTCGATCCGCTTCAACTACATGAGCCATGACGAGGACTGGATCGTCTTCCGCCGCGCGATCCGGGCCGCGCGCGAGGTCTTCGCCCAGGCGCCCTTCGACCCCTATCGCGGCCACGAGATCCAGCCTGGCGACGCGGCGCAGAGCGATGACGAGCTGGACGACGCGATCCGCGCGCACGCCGAGAGCGCCTATCACCCCTGCGGCACCTGCCGGATGGGCGCCGCCGACGACCCGAGCGCCGTGGTCGACCCGGCCTGCCGCGTGATCGGTGTCGAGCGGCTGCGCGTCGCCGACAGCTCGATCTTCCCGCGCATCCCCTACGGCAACCTCAACGGCCCCTCGATCATGACGGGCGAGAAGGCCTCGGACCACATCCTGGGCCGCCCCCCCCTCGCCCGCGACAACCGCCCCCCCTGGCAGAACCCCCGCTGGGAAACCGCCGACCGCTGACGGCCGCGACAGCGGTCCCGCGATCCGGAGGCGCGCCAGCCCGCCCGGACGGTCGAGGGGGCGCATACCCCACGGCCTCGCCCCCTCCCGCGTCATCGTTGCCCCCGATCCATTACCATCCAGCGAACGCTGGCGGGTCGGGAGACGCAACGGGACGTTCACCCGGTCGGGGCCATACTGACGCGGGTGGGCAGGGGCCCCGGGCTCGAGTGGGCAGGGGCCCCGGGCTCGAGTGGGCAGGGGCCCCGGGCTCGAGTGGGCAGGGGCCCCGGGCGCGGGAAGGCAGGGGCCCCGGGCGCGGGTGTGCAATTTCTCCGGGGGAAAGCATCGCCGGCATCCCCGACAGGGATGTCGGGCGGTCTCGGCCGGGCGTGGCGGCGATGGCGTGCGGCCGCCGGCGCACCCGGCATTTGGCATGCCAAAATTCGATTGACACTGGCTGTCACCCTTCGGAAAACCGTTTCGGTTCCCGACCCGACGGGGCCGAACGATAATCAATGGGAGGAACGTCATGACCCTTCGCGCTCTCGGCCTCACGGCCGCGGCGATCGCGCTCGTCGCGGGCACGGCCGCCGCCGAGGAGTACCCGTCCAAGACCATCGAGGTCGTCACCCATGCCGGCGCCGGCGGCGGCACCGACGTGACCACCCGCATGATGATGCTGCGCGCCCGGCGCGAGCTGAAGACCGACATGGTCGTGGTCAACAAGAAGGGCGGCGGCGGCACCGTCGCGATGGACTACTATCTCGACGTCCCCGCGGACGGCTACTCGATCCTGACCTTCACCATCGGCCACGCGGCCGAGCTGGCGAAGGGCAAGACCAAGATGACGCTCGACGACGTGCGCCCGATCGCCCGTGGCACCGACGACCCGCAGATCCTGATGGTCCGCTGCGGCGCCTACGACAGCGCCGAGGCCTTCGTCGCCGCGCAGAAGGAGGCGCCGATCAGCTACGGCACCACCCATGTCGGCAACATCGACGACGTCTCGGCCTTCATGTTCACCGTCAAGGGCGGCATGCAGACGCCCAAGATCCTGCCCTTCGACGGCGGGGGCGAGCTTGCGACCCAGCTGGTCGCGGGCGCGGTCGATGCGGCGGTGCTGAACCTCGCCGAGGCGCAGAGCCAGATCGACGCTGGCGACATCTGTCCGATCGTCGTGCTGGCCGACGAGCGCATGTCGGCGCTCTCGGACGTCTCGACCGCCAAGGAGATGGGCAT
>JBCBPG010000268.1:0-6210 GCA_039820865.1 Pseudomonadota bacterium | reverse complement strand
GCTGCTGCCGCGGCATCTGCCTGGCTGGTCAGGTTCCGCTCCTTCGCGCTCGCCGACGCGGTCGCCAGTGCCTCTCATGCAGCACTGGCCATGGCGAGCGCACCCGCCAGATGATGCCCGTCCTCGGATCGCTTTGCTCGACGGCGCCGGGGAAACGGTCTGGGGCGCGCGGCCCTCTTCGAGAGTTCCCTCCCTGCCCGGAGCGCCATGCAGAGGCGACGGTCTTCCGGCTTCCGTGTTCACGGTGCCGGCCTGCTGTGCGGCCCTGTTCCCGCCTGTCTTCGACCGACCCGGACGTCTCCGGCTCGCCCGCCCGACGGCGTCGATACCCGCTCAGGAGCGTCGGGGCCGTCGCTCAGCACCCGGCGCCACAGACCCGAGAGGATCAGGATGGCGGTCGGATGGCTTCGCCGCGGCCCCCGAGGCAGGGCGGAAACGCCACTCGGGCTTGGAAGGACATGCGCAGGAGGGAAGCGGGTCGCAGACCATCGCGCCACGCGACATCACCTGGCGCGAGGGCACCGAAGAATGCCCGATCTCGGCATGTGAGAACGGTGCTCCGGGAGGATGAGGCGGCACTCCCCGTCAACCTCTGCGGAACGGCCTGGTCCATGTCGCCGCTTCGCACGATACCGCGACCTCCCTTCAATTCCATGGAGCCGGCGCCTAAGACAGCCGCACTGGTAGAAGCCGGAGGCGCAGAAATGCTCGAGAAGGTCACCTTTCACGGCGAAACCGGCAGCGAACTGGCCGGCCGGATCGATGGTGTCGACGGCACGGTCCGGGCCAGTGCATTGTTTGCGCACTGCTTTACCTGCGGCAAGGACATCGCGGCGGCACGGCGGATCGCGGCACGACTGGCCGAGCGCGGGATCGAGACGATGCGCTTCGACTTCACCGGGCTCGGCCATTCGGGCGGCGAGTTCGGCAACGGCGGCTTCTCCAGCAACGTCGCCGACCTGCGCGCCGCCGCTGCCGCGATGGCGGCGCGGGGCCGTGCGCCCTCGATCCTGATCGGGCACTCGCTGGGCGGCGCGGCCGTCCTGGCCGCCGCGACCCAGATCCCGTCCGTGCGCGCGGTCGTCACGATCGGCGCGCCGGCCGAGCCCGGGCATGCGCTGCACCACCTCGGATCGGATATCGCGCGCATCCGGGCCGAGGGGTCGGGCGATGTCACGATCGGCGGGCGGACCTTCCACGTCAGCCGCCGCTTCGTCGAGGACATGGAGCAGGCGACCCTCGCCGAGCGCATCGGCGCCCTGCGCGCGGCGCTCCTGGTCGTCCATTCGCCGCTGGACCAGACCGTCGGGATCGAGAACGCGGCCACGATTTTCGCCGCCGCCAAGCACCCGAAGAGCTTCCTCAGCCTCGACGATGCCGACCACCTGCTGACACGCGAGGCCGATGCCGCCTATGTCGCCAAGGTGATCTCGGTCTGGGCCTCGCATTACGCCGAGGCGCCTGCCGATGCCCTGCCCCCGCCGCCGCCGCTGCCCTCCCTGCCGGCAGGCGCCACGCGCTCGTCGGAGATCGCGCCCGACGGCTTTGCCCAGTCGCTGGACGTCGCCGGCCATGCTCTGGTGGCGGACGAACCGGGCTCGGTCGGCGGGACCGGGCGCGGACCCGCGCCCTACGATCTCCTCGCCGGGGGGCTGGCGGCCTGTACCTCGATGACCATCCGCCTCTACGCCCGGCGCAAGGGCTGGCCGCTGGCACATGTCGCCGTCGACGTCGCCCATGACCGCGTCCATGCCGAGGATTGCGCCGACTGCGAGACGGCCGAGCGGCGGATCGACCGCTTCACGCGCACCGTGCACCTGACCGGCCCGCTCGACGAGGCCCAGCGCACCCGCCTCCTCGAGATCGCCGACCGCTGCCCCGTGCACCGCACACTCGAGGCGTCGTCGCGGATCGAGACCCGGCTGGCGGACGGCTGAGGCGCCGGGCACCGATCGCGGGTGCGCGCAGGCGGCGCTGGACCGATCAGCGAGGGCCCCGCGCCGCCCGATCGTGCCGCCCTGGTCGCGCCTTCCCGGTCGCCCCGCCCCGGTCGCGCCGCCCCGGTCGCGCCGCCATGTCGTGGGACGGCTCATGGGCCATCCCGAATGTTCTCACAATGTTCACACATGGGGGCGCACAATGACGCGGGAGGGTGAGGGAACGAGGGCGACGCCGCGCTTGCCACCGCCCGGTCGGCAGGGGTCCGGCGGGGCGCGGCATGGGCCACTCCATCCTGCCCTCTACGATGCGGCCCGGCCAGTCGCCACCTGGTGGGCCGAGAGCCTGCCCCCTGCCCCGCCTCGCGCCACCCTGGACGGCGCGCAGGAGACCGAGGTCGCGGTGATCGGCGCGGGCTATGCCGGGCTCTCGGCCGCGCTGGCGCTGGCCCGGGCCGGGCGCCAGGTGACGGTGCTGGACGCCGGTGCGGTCGGCTGGGGCGCGGCCGGGCGGAACGGCGGCATCTGCGGGCCGGGCGGCGACAAGCTGCCGGCGCGCTGGATGGCCCGGCGCCACGGCCGCGACGCACCCGCCGCCTGGGCCCGGGCGCAGGCCGAGGCGGTCGCGTGGGTGCGCCGCTTCCACGAGGCCGAGGGGCTCGCCGAACACCTCCAAGGCGACGGCGAAATCGAGCTGGCCTCGGACCGCGGCGCCGCCCGGGCCCTGGCCGCGGCCTGCCGGGACACGCCCGACAGCGCCCTGCCGGTGCCGCCAAGCGGCCGGGACGACATCGCGCGCTTGGGTGGCGCGCTCCTGCGCCCGGCCGTCGGCATCAACCCGCTGGCCTATGTGCGCGCACTGGCGGCGGCGGCCGAGCGGGCGGGCGCGGTGATCGCCGAGGCGAGCCCCGTCACCGCGATGCGGCATGACGAGGGCCGGCATCGGCTGGAGACCCCGCGAGGACGGCTCGTCGCCGACAGCGTGCTGGTCGCGACCAACGGCTTCACGCCGCTGGGGCTCGACCGGCGACTGGACGGGCTGGCAGTGCCGGTCATCTCGAACATCGCGGTCACGCGCCCGCTCTGCGCGGCCGAGCGGCAGCGCCATCCGTGGCTCGACGCCTCCCCCGCCTCGACCACCCGGCACATGCTGGCCTATTTCCGCATCCTGCCCGGGGGGCGCCTGCTCTACGGCGCCCGCGGCGACACGACGGGCGACCCGGCCAATGCCGACGCGATGAGGGCGCACCTGGCCGGACGGATCGCGGCCGACCTGCCCGGTTTCGCCGAGGCGGAGATCACGCATTTCTGGCGCGGGCCGATCGCGGCGACCACGCGGCTGACGCCAACGGTCGGCTGGCTCGACCGGGAGACGCGCCTGGCCGTGGCGCTCGGCTGGCATGGCAGCGGCACCGCGATGGCCTCGCTCGGCGGGCGGCTGGCGGCGGCGCTGATCATGGGCAATGGCGAGGCGGCCGTGCCGGCGCCCATGGCGGGCATCCCCCGGCGGCTGCCGCTGGCGCGCTTCACGCCGGCCTATGTCGGCGCGGCGATCCTCGGCCTGCGGCTGATCGACTGGATCAACGCGCGCCGGTCCTGACGCGCCATCTGGGTTCCCTTGGCGGCCGATCCGCAATATCTTGCGCCAAAATCACAGTGGGGCGGCAAGCATGGGCGATCTTCTGGACGACGACGGCGCGGACCGTGCCTATGACGCCAGTGCCATCGAGGTGCTGGAGGGGCTGGAGCCCGTCCGCAAACGCCCCGGCATGTATATCGGCGGCACCGACGAGCGTGCGCTGCATCACCTGGTCGCCGAGGTGCTGGACAATGCGATGGACGAGGCGGTCGCGGGCCATGCCAGCCGGATCGAGGTGACGCTGGAGGCCGACGGCAGCATCGCCATCACCGACAACGGGCGCGGCATCCCGGTCGACCCGCACCCGCGCTTTCCCGGCAAGTCGGCGCTGGAGGTGATCCTCACCACGCTGCACGCGGGCGGCAAGTTCTCGGGCAAGGCCTACGAGACCTCGGGCGGACTGCACGGTGTCGGCGTCTCGGTCGTCAACGCGCTCAGCGAACATCTCGAAGTCGAGGTCGCGCGCGGGCGCCGGCTCTGGGCGCAGAGCTATGCCCGCGGCCACGCCCTCGGCCCCATCGAGGACCGCGGACAGGTCGCCAACCGCCGCGGCACGACGGTGCGCTTCCGCCCCGACCCGGAGATCTTCGGCCCCGCCGCACGGTTCCGTCCGGCGCGGCTGCACCGGCTGGCGCGCTCCAAGGCCTATCTCTTCCGCGGCGTCGAGATCCGCTGGCGCTGCGACGAGGCCCTCGCCGGCGACACGCCGGCCGAGGAGACGTTCAAGTTCCCCGGCGGGCTCGAGGACTTCCTGAGCGCCACCGTCGGCGCCGAGGCGATGCTGGGCGAGCGCGTGTTCTCGGGCCGCGTCGAGTTCGCCGAACGCTTTGGCGACGCCACGCCGGGCTCGGTCGAATGGGCCGTCGCCTGGACGCCGGCGCGCGATGCCGAGACCGGGTCCTACTGCAACACCATCCCCACGCCCGAGGGCGGCACCCATGTCCAGGGCTTCTGGTCCGCGCTGGTCAAGGCGACCCGCGCCTATGGCGAGCGCACGGGCGTCAAGAAGGCCAAGGACATCACGCGCGACGACCTCTCGGGCGCCGCGGCGGCCATGGTCTCGGTCTTCCTGCGCGAGCCGGAATTCGTCGGCCAGACCAAGGACCGCCTGGCCACCGCCGACGCCGCGCGCCTGGTCGAGGGCGCGGTGCGCGACCGGGCCGACGTGTGGCTGGGCGCCGATCCCAGGCTCGCCGGCCAGATCCTCGAGTTCCTGGTCGAGCGCGCCGACGAACGCGCCCGCCGCCGCGCCGAAAAGGAGACCGCCCGCAAGTCCGCGACCCGCAAGCTGCGCCTGCCGGGCAAGCTGGCCGACTGTTCGGCAGGCAGCCGCAGCGGCACCGAGATCTTCCTGGTCGAGGGCGACAGCGCCGGCGGCAGCGCCAAGCAGGCCCGCAACCGCGGCTTCCAGGCGATCCTGCCGCTGCGGGGCAAGATCCTGAACGTGCTGGGCGCGGCCGGCTCGAAGCTCACGCAGAACCAGGAGCTCTCCGACCTCACCCAGGCGCTCGGCATCGGCATGGGCAGCCGCTTCAACGTCGAGGACCTGCGCTATGACAAGGTCATCATCATGACCGACGCCGACGTCGACGGCGCGCATATCGCGGCGCTGCTGATGACCTTCTTCTACGTCCATGCGCGCGGCGTGATCGACGGCGGGCATCTGTGGCTCGCCAACCCGCCGCTCTATCGCCTCAGCCAGGGCGGCCATGTCGCCTATGCCAAGGACGATGCCGAGCGCGAGCGGCTGGAGGCCAGGGGCCTCGGCGGGCGCGGCAAGATCGAGGTGGGCCGCTTCAAGGGCCTCGGCGAGATGATGCCAAAGCAGCTCCGCGAGACCACGATGGACCCCAAGACCCGGCGCCTCAGCCGCGTGACCATCGAGGATCTCGGAGACACGACCGCCCTGGTCGAGCGCCTGATGGGCAAGAAGGCCGAGGCCCGCTTCGACTTCATCCAGGCCAACGCCAAGTTCGCCGAGGATCTGGACGTCTAGGCGTGCCTCAGGCGACCTGCAGCACGATCTGAAGTGCCGTCAGGATGACGGAGAGCGACGCGAGCGCGAGAAACAGGTTCTCCCGCTCACCGGTCCAGGTGCGGAGGCGGCGCCATCGCATCACCAAGTCCTCGAACCGGAGGCCGATGCGGCCCCCCATGTACAGCAGGGATCCCTTCACTGCCTGGACGATGCTGTCCATGATGCGTCCTCCGAACACGTTGTCGCCTGGCTTATGGACTTGATTTAAGGCGCTGGATGCCTCCATCAACTCCGCCAGCGCGACGAGCCTGAAATTTTGTGTGCAATTTTAGCTATTTTGAATTAGTGTGCTTTTGTGCACTTACGTGGGTGAGGGTCCATGACAACGGCAAGGTTAGCCAAGCTGCAGGAACATCGCAGGGAGATCGGCATCACCGCGTCGCGGCTGGCGGAGGTGTCGGGGATCCACCGCAACACCATCGGCAAGATCGACAAGGGCGGACGGGTGCGCATCGGCATCGTACACAAGCTGCTTGAGAGCCTGCACGAGCGATCTCCGCCCTATTACAAGCCGATCCTGGCAGCGGAAGCGCAGGCGCTGGGCCTCGACCTGACGGCATTGTCCGAAGGGGAGCAGAAGACCGAGGACCTGCTGG
>JBCBPG010000267.1:0-6212 GCA_039820865.1 Pseudomonadota bacterium | reverse complement strand
TGGCGGGCCGGTCGGGCCACCCGGTCGTGGCGGGCAGGTCGCGCCACCCGGTCGTGGCGGGCAGGTCGCGCCACCCGGTCGTGGCGGGCAGGTCGGGCCGCCTGGTCATGGCGGGCAGGTCGGGCCACCTGGTCGTGGCGGGCCGGTACGGTGCGTGACGCTCGGATGGCGGTCGGGCCGGTGTCGAGCGCGGCGGCGGAGCGGAACGGCGCACTCGCTTCCCCATGGCCCCCGCGGGATGCGTCCGGCCGTGGTGGCCGGCGCGACGACGCCGCGGAGGCGTCGTCCGGGCCGTCGATGGCGGGCGCACCGCACCGGGCGAGGCCAGCTCGACGGCGCGGGCCCGGTCAAGCCGGCCCGGCGGCGAGGGATACAGGATCGAGGGGCCGCCCCGCCGTTCACGCAGCTTCCGGCTGGGCGAGGATTGCCCCGACCGGCGCGCACGCCGCCGGGGCGGCGCAGGCCGCCGACGTCTCGTCCCCGCCGCCGCGTGCTCGCACGCCCGGCGGTCGAGGGGTCGGGAGAGGGCCGACCGCCGCCCCCCCGTCCCGGCCTGCCCGGGTCATGACGCTTGCCGCGGCGGGCCGGCTCTGGCAGGTCGGGCGGCGCCAAGTGGAGCGCCACGGGGCAGGCCACCAGGGGGACGTGCATGGGCCTCGACGTCGCTTTCCAGATGGACGACATCCGCGGCGTGGACATCCGCGCCGACAGCACCTTCCGCCTGGCGCTTGAGGCCGAGGCGCGGGGGCACCGGCTGTTCTACTACCATGCGCCCGACCTGGTCTGGTCAGAGGGGCGGGTGACGGCGCGGGGGCGGCGGATCAGCCTGCGCGCCGACGCGGACGACCCGGTGACCTTCGGCGAGCCGGAGACGCGCGACCTGGCCGATCTCGACGTGGTGTGGCTGCGCCAGGACCCGCCCTTCGACATGGCCTACATCACCAACACGCATCTGCTGGAGCGCATCCACCCCGCCACGCTGGTCGTCAACGACCCGTTCTGGGTGCGCAACAGCCCCGAGAAGCTGATGGTGCTGGACTTCGCCGACCTGATGCCGGCCACCGCGATCGCGCGCACGCTGGACGAGCTGCGCGCCTTCCGCGCGGCGCATGGCGACATGATCGTCAAGCCGCTCTTCGGCAATGGCGGCGCGGGGGTGTTCCGGGTGAAGCCGGATGACGGCAACCTCGCCTCGCTGCACGAGATGTTCACCCAGATCTCGCGCGAGCCGCTGATGCTGCAGGAGTTCCTGCCCTCGGTCAGCGAGGGCGACAAGCGCGTGATCCTGGTCGACGGCGAGGCGGTCGGCGCGATCAACCGCGTCCCCCAGCCGGGCGAGAGCCGGTCGAACATGCATGTGGGCGGGCGGGCCGAGCGCTCGGACCTGACCGATCGCGACATCGAGATCTGCGCGCGCCTGGCGCCGGTGCTGCGCGAGCGGGGGCTGATCTTCGTCGGCATCGACGTGATCGGCGGGCGACTGACCGAGATCAACGTCACCTCGCCGACGGGCATCCAGGAGCTCGAGCGCTTTTCGGGCGTGAACGCGGCGGCGGCGATCTGGGATGCGGTGGAGCGCCGGCGCGCCGCCGCGCCCGGCTGAGCCCGATGGCGGACACAGACGACGGCGCGGCGCCGCGGCCCGAGGCCTACCTGCCCGGCCGCACCCCCGGCGGGCGCGGGTCGCTCAAGGGCGCGATCCTGCGGCTGATGCCCGGTCGCCTGCCGCCGCGGGCGGTGGCGCTGGCGCTGAAGCTCACGACCAAGCGCATGCTGCGCCGCCTCGACGAGCCGTCGGTGCTGCGCGCGGCGCTGGAGGCCGATGCCGACCAGGTGTTCCGCGCGCCTGCAGGTGCGGCCTATACGCCGGTGACGGTCGGGCGCGGACGGGGCGCGCGCGGCGGGCTCTGGGCCGAGATCGAGGGGCGGCTGCCGGTGGCCCCGCCGACCGGGGGGCGGGTCGTCCTCTACTTCCACGGCGGCGCCTATATCGCCGGATCGCCGGGCACGCATCGCCACCTGGGCGCGGCGCTGGCCGGGGCGGCCGGGGCGCGGGTGCTGCTGGTCGACTATCGCCGCGCGCCCGAGCATCCGCTGCCCGCGGCGCTGGCCGATGCGCGTGCCGCCTGGGAGTGGCTGCGCCGCGAGGGCGTGGCGCCGGAGCGGGTGGCGCTGGCGGGCGACAGCGCGGGCGGGGGCCTCGCCTTCGCGCTGCTCGCGGACCTGACGGCCGACCGCCGGCCGCTGCCGGGCGCGGTGGTGGCCTTCAGCCCCTGGACCGACATGCGCGGCACGGCCGCCTCGCTCCAGCGCAACCGGGCGGCCGACGCGATGCTGCCCGCCGAGCGCTTCGACGACCTGATCGGCCACTGCCTCGGTACCGAGGGGGCGCGCGACGACTGGCGCGTCTCGCCCGTGCTGGCGCGCTATGAACGCCCGCCGCCCGCGATGATCTTCGCCTCGATGGACGAGATCCTGCTGGACGATGCGATCGCGATGGCCGAGCGGCTGCGCGAGGCGGCCAGCGATCCGGAGCTCGAGCTCCGCCAGGGCCTGCCCCATGCCTGGCCGATCTTCCGCGGCTACCTCGCCGCCGCCGACGAGGACATCGCCCGCGCCGGCGCCTTCATCGCCAGACATCTCGCCTGACACCTCGCCTGATGCGGGGCGCCGTACCCCATGCGCAGAGCGGGACGGGTCAAGGATCGCGCAGCGACGGGCGAAGCCCGCTTGTCCTTGACGCGTCCCGGTCTGCGCCCACGCTCCCGACCGTCCCCTTTGATCCCTCAAAGGGGACTGCCCAGCGGCGAGCGCCCCCTTTCCCCGCCATGCGTTGCACGCACCCTCAGGGACCCGAACGCCGGCGCTTCAGGCGGAAACCCCGCAAGTCTCATCGCGGCGACCAGCCGCGATTCCGCCTGGCCCAACCCACCCCGTTCAGGGGCGGCGGGCCATGTGGCGGTGGGCGATGCCGGCGTCGAGGAACTCGGGCCCCTCGGCCGCAAAGCCGAGGCGTTCGTAGAAGGCCAGCGCCGCGAGCTGGCTGTCGAGGCGGATCCAGGCGAGGCCGTCGCGGATGGCGAGGTCGTCGAGGATGGCGCGCATCAGCCGGGCGCCGAGGCCGCCGCCGCGGGCCGAACGCGCCACGGCGACGCGCTGGATCTTGGCACAGCGCCCGCGCGGGTCGTCGAGCAGACGGATGCGGGCGGTCGCCAGCGTCCGGGGGCCGAGGGTGGCGATCCAGTGCTCGGCCCCCCCGTCGAGGCCGTCCTGTTCCTCGGGCGCGGGCACGCCCTGCTCGGCGATGAAGACCTCGGTGCGCAGCGCCAGGCAGCGGGCGATCGCCTCGGGCGTCGTGGCGCGTTCGATCACGGGCAGGGCGGCGCGGGCGGCCTTTTCGTCGACGCCCGAGACGCCCTCGCGCGCGGCGAGGCGGTCGAGCACGGCGCCGGGCGCCACCCCGGCGGCGGCGAGCATCACGAGGAAGTGGTAGAGGACGTCGGCGCCCTCGTCGGCGAGCGCCGCGGGGTCGCCGCGGACGGCCTCGACGACGGCCTCGACCGCCTCCTCGCCGAATTTCTGGGCGGCCTTGGGCGCGCCCTTTGCCAGCAGGCGGGCGGTGTGGGAGCTGGCGGGATCGGCGCCGCGCCGCGCCTCGATCGTGGCGGCGAGGCGGGCGAGGACCTGCCAGTCGGCGGCGTCGGTCGGGTCGGGTGCGTCGGTCATGGGGCGAGGACCGGCGGCCAGGCGAGGTCGAGCTTCACGCCGTGGAGCCCCTCGCGCCAGCGGTCGCGCCAGCCGCCGGTGACCAGGGCGCGGCAGGGCAGCGCGCGGGCCCGGCAGCGGCGGTGGGCCAGCGCGCGGCGCAGGGTGACGGCGTCGGCCGGGCCCAGCCAGGCGAGCGTCGGGCCGTCGCCGGCGACCGCGACGGCGACCGCGTCCGGGAAGGCGGGGCTTGTGCGGTCGAGGCGGAGTTCGGCGGCGAGGCGGACGGGCCGCGGCTCGGGCCCCTTGGGGCCGGCGATGGCGGCCAGCGCCGGCTGGTGGCGGGAGTGGCCGACGGTGTCGAGGTGGAAGCGGCCGGCGGGCCGCAGGGCGGGCGCGGCGTCGCCCCGGGCGGGGCGGGCGGCGCGGGCGCCGAGGAGGCGGCGGGCGATCGCGGCGAGGGCGGCCGGCGCGGCGGCGGGGAGCGCGGGAGGGGTCATGGCCGGCGGCTGTCCTCAGCGGCGGATGGGCAGGCCGGCGGAGGCCATGTGGGCCTTGGCGGCGGCGATGGTGTGCTCGCCGAAATGGAAGATCGAGGCGGCGAGGACGGCGGAGGCATGGCCCTCGCGCACGCCCTCGACCAGGTGGTCGAGCGTGCCGACACCGCCCGAGGCGATGACGGGGATCGGGACGGCATCGGCGACGGCGCGGGTGAGGGGCAGGTTGAAGCCCTCCCTGGTGCCGTCGCGGTCCATCGAGGTCAGCAGGATCTCGCCGGCGCCGAGGCTCTCGACCTGGCGGGCGAAGGCGACGGCGTCGATGCCCGTGGGCTCGCGCCCGCCATGGGTGAAGATGCCGAAGCCCGAGGGGGTGTCGCCGCCGGACGAACCGGTCGCCTTGGCGTCGATGGCGACGGTGATGCACTGGCTGCCGAACTTCTCGGCGGCGCGGCGGACGAAGTCGGGGTCGCGCACGGCGGCGGTGTTGATCGAGACCTTGTCGGCGCCGGCGAGCAGGAGGGCGCGGATGTCCTCGATCGTGCGCACGCCGCCGCCGATGGTGAGCGGCATGAAGCAGCGCTCGGCCGTGCGGCGGGCGACGTCGAGGATGGTGCCGCGGGCCTCGTGACTGGCGGTGATGTCGAGGAAGCAGAGCTCGTCGGCGCCGGCGGCGTCGTAGAGCGCGGCCTGTTCGACCGGGTCGCCGGCATCGCGGAGGTCGACGAAGTTGACGCCCTTGACGACGCGGCCCTCGGCGACGTCGAGGCAGGGGATGACGCGGATCTTGAGCATGGTCCCCTCGTGCCACGGCCGGCCGCGGGGCCCGCCTCACGGCTTCGTGTCCTAGTGGGGCGGGGCGCGGGGGGCAAGGCGCGCGGCGGTTGCGCGCCGGGGGTTGCGATCGCGCGGGCGATGTCCCAACCCGGTACGCGAGCAACCCGGGAGGAGACCGCCCATGCGCCGCACCCTGTTCGCCCTTGCCCTGATCGCGCCGCTGGCGCTGCCAGCCGCCGCCCATGACGCGCCCGAGGACGCCTTTGTCACCAAGGCGAGCCCGCATGACGTGACCACCACGCTGGACCGGATCGCGGCGGCGGTGGAGGCGAACGGGGGCAAGGTCTTCGTGCGGCTCGACCATGCGGCGGCGGCCGAGGACTATGGCAAGAGCCTGCGCCCGACGCAGGTGCTGATCTTCGGCAACCCGGCCAACGGGACGGGGCTGATGGACGCGAACCCGCTGCTGGCGATCGACCTGCCGCTGAAGGTCATGGCCTATGAGGGCGAGGACGGCACCGTGGTGGTCTATCGCAAGACCGAGACCTGGGCGCTGGACCACGGGCTGGAGAAGCTGGCCAAGGGCGCGGGCGGGACGCTGGACAAGCTGACCGACCGGGCGATCGCGGCGGAGTAAGCGGAATCGCGGCTGGTCGCCGCGATGAGACCTGCGGGGTTTCTGCGACGCCGATGCGGGCGTTGCCGGCCCGCAGGGTGCGCGGAACGCAGCATCGGGACAGGGGCGGGCGCGCCGGTTGGCGCCTCCGCCGGGCGTGTCAGCTGCCCGCCGGCGCCTCGGCGGCCAGGGCCGCCTCGATCGCGGGGAGGAGGCGTTCGCGCAGGCTGTCGCCGGTGATCGGGCCGATATGCTTGAAGACGACGCGGCCGCGACCGTCGATCACGAAGGTCTCGGGCACGCCGTAGACGCCCCATTCGATGCCGACGCGGCCCTGGTCGGCGCCGATCAGGGTGTAGGGGTCGCCGAGCTCGTCGAGAAAGGCCTTCGCCTCGGCCGCGCGGTCCTTGTAGTTGATGCCGTGGATGGTGAGGCCCTTCTGTTCGGCGAGGCCGACCAGCCAGGGGTGCTCGGCGCGGCAGGGGACGCACCAGCTGGCCCATACGTTCACCAGCTTGACCCCCGGGCCCTGCAGGGCGGCGGTGTCGAGGGGCGGGCGGCCCTGGTAGAGCGGCTCGAGCGCGAATTCGGGCACCGGGCGGTCGATCAGGGTCGAG
>JBCBPG010000266.1:0-6228 GCA_039820865.1 Pseudomonadota bacterium | reverse complement strand
GCATGGCGACCCGCCGCGCCGACAGCCCATGCGGCCGTCGCCACGCTGCCGCCAGCAAGCCGGCAGAGGCCGGACCATGCGCCTTCGGACCCATCGGGTCACGGCATCGGGACGGGACGCTGCCCGTCCGGCTGGCACGAGCCAGGTCTCCGGTGCTCGCCCCCTCCCGCGTCAGGATAGGCGCCAACCGATGACCGTTCCGCGAACGCGACAGGGCCGGCAGCCGCAACGGCTGCATGCCCGCGTTTGCCGACGGTTCAGCGATTCGGGATCACACTGACGTGGGCGGGATCGGCCGCGGGGACAGGTGCGCCCACCCAGGCCCGCCTCGTTCGTCACCTCACCGTGGCGGGATGTCGGTGGCGGCCATCAGGGCACTCAGCGAGGGGGGCGTGTCCTCGGCGGCGGCGGCCAGCCAGGTGTCGAGCGTGGCGCGGATGGCCGGCCACTCGTCCTCGAGGATCGCGTAGTAGGCGGTGTCGCGGTTGCGGCCCTTGACCACGCGATGGGCGTGCAGCGTGCCCTCGTAGCGGAAGCCGAGACGGCGGGCGGCCGCGCGCGAGGGCGCGTTCATCGCGTCGCATTTCCACTGCATCCGCCGGTAGCCGAGGTCGTCCATCGCGTGGCCGATCATCGTGCGGAAGGTGGCGGTGGCGGCGCGGGTGCGCGCAAGCCGCGGCCCGAGCCAGATATGCCCGATCTCGATGATGCCATGGGCGGGATCGATCTCGAGGAAGCTCGCCACGCCCTCGGCCGGGGCGTCGGGCGCGGGGCGCAGGGCGAAGAACAGCGGGTCCTCGGTCGCGGCGCAGGCGGCGAGATGGGCGGCCATCCCCTCGCGCGTGTCGAAGGGGCCGTAGGGCAGCCAGTGCCAGCGCTCGGGCCGGTCGTCGGCCATGGCGCGCCAGAGATCGGCGCCGTGGCGCTCGGGATCCAGCGGCTCGAGCCGGATGCCGGCGCCCTCGATCGGCGCGCGGGCGGGGGCGGTCCAGGTGGTGCGGCCCTCGATCGGCGCTGCGCTGAGGGGGCGGGGCCAGGGGCTTTCGGCGGGGCTCTCGACAGGTGTCTCGGTCATCGGGCTTCCGGTTGGATCGGGGCGGGCGTGGCAAGACCGGCGAGCAGGCGGGGCGTCGCCAGCGTGCAGGCGGCCGCGGCGGCGAGCGCGCCCGCGGCCATCGCCGGGCCCTGGACGGTGAGCGGGTAGCCGAGGTCGATGGCGAGCCCGGTGATGCCGGGTCCGATGGCGGTGGCAAGCACGCTGCCCGAGACGGCGAGCGCCTTGATCCCGCCAAGCGCGCGCGTGCCGTAGAGCGTGGCCCAGAGCGTGCCGAAGAGCGTGACGACCACGCCCTGGCTGACACCGACGGCGAGCAGGACGCCGAGCCAGACGACCTCGCTGCCCGGGATCGCCAGGATCAGCGAGGCGGCGACGATGGGCATGAGGAACACCGGCAGGAAGCGCACCGGGCCGAGGCGGTCGATGACCGGCCCCGAGGCGAGCGAGAGGGCGACCGAGACCGCGGCGTAGACGGGATAGCCCGCGGCCATGGTGGCGAGGTCCCAGCCCCGCGTCTCGGCCACGTGGACCTGGTGGAAGAAGAGGACGGTGCCGATGAAGCCGGGCGTCAGAACCGCCGGCATCAGCGCCCAGAAGGACCAGTGCGAAAGGACCTCGCCCCGGGTCCAGTGGCGCCCGCCCATGCCGGGGGCGTCGTGGCCCGCGCCCTCGCCCGACGGGGCGCCGGCGGGGCGGCGCTCGCCCCGGGCGAGGAGGGCGAGGATCGCGGGGACGAGCAGGAGCGCGAGGATCGCGGCCGCGACGCCCCAGCTCGCCCGCCAGCCGATGGCGGCGATCAGCGCGACGGCCAGCGGCGGCAGGATCGCCTCGCCGAGCGGGTAGCCGAGGACGACGACGGCCATCGCGCGGCCGCGGTTGGCGCGGAACCAGCGAGCGGTCGCGACCTGGCCGAGATGGGAGATGAGCCCCTGCCCCGCGAGGCGGAGGCCGAAGACGGCCAGGCCCAGCATCAGCACGCTCTCGGCCGTGGCCATGAGGGCAATGGCGGCGAGGTAGAGGACGGCGACGCCGAGGATCATGCGCGGCAGCGCGATGCGGTCGGCGAGCCCGCCGGCCTGGACCAGCACCGCGGCCGAGGCGAGCGTCGCCAGCGTGTAGAGCCCGCCCCAGGCGCCGTCCGACAGCCCGAACTCGGCCCGGATGCCGCCCGCCGAGAGCGCGATGTAGAAGGTCTGTCCAAAGGACGACGCGAAGGTCATCAGCCCCGCGGCCGCCAGCCACGGGGCATTGTCGCGGTAGAAGCGCGTGTCCATGCGCCCCGCTTAGCAGCGGCGCCAGGGCGCCGCCAGCCGTTGGCGCGCGCCTGGCCGGCCTCGGGGTGGCGGCCCGGGCGAACGCGGCGAGCCGCCCGGTCACCCGTCCCCGGACGGCGCGCCTCGCGTCATCCGCCGCCCCCGGGACCAGGGGCGGCGCAGGCCCCTCAGTCGAAGACGAAGGTGCCGCCGACGAAGCCGCGCCCGACCGGGGCGCCCAGCGTGATCGCGCCGCGGACGCCGCCGTCATGGTAGTAGCCCGGCTTGCCGTAGTAGTAGCGCGGCGGCGGGCGGCGATAGACGAAGCGGCGGTGATGCCCATGCGCGTAGCCGCGGCGGTAGCCCCTGCGGAACGCGCGGCGCTTGGCACCGCGGTGGAAGAAGCGGCGCTTGCGGTAACCGGCCTCGACGATCGTCTCGGCAGCGGGCGCCGCGGCGGGCAGCGTGATGCCGAGAGCCCCGAGCGCCGCCGTGCCAGCAGTCGTGTCAGCCGCTGCGCGCGGTGCGACGAGAGGCGTATCGACGAGCGCGGCCGCGGGGGCCGTCGTCTCGAGGGCCGTCGTCTCGGGGCCCATCGTCTCGGGGCCCATCGTCTCGGGGGCTGGCGCGGCGACGGCCTGGCCCAGGAGGCCGGCGACCAGCGCCGCTGGCAGAAGCGCCAGCATGAGCGCCGGCATCGGGGTGGCATCGGCCCGCGTCGCGGTGCAGGCCCCGGCCGGGACGGGGCCCGCGGGGCGGGGCCGGAAGGCGGAGAAGCGGGTCATGCGGCGGTCTCCTTTTGGCGGTCCGTGATCGAGGTACGCCGCAGGACCGGGTTTCCGTCGCCCGGTGTCTCTCGCTGCGGCTACTTCACGATAAGTACCTTGCCGCCCACGAAAGGTTTGCCGAAGCCGAAGCCGAAGAAGCCGCGGCTGCGGAAGCCCCGTCCCCGGAAGCCACCGCGCCGGAAGCCGCGGAAGCCCCGCCCCCGGAAACCCCGCCCCCGGAAATCCCGGCCGCGAAAGCCCCGGCCCCGGAAACCGCGATGGCCGCGGAAGCCGCGGCGGCGGAAGCGGGCCTCGACGACGGGCAGCGCCTCGACAGCGGTTGCGGCGGGGGCGGCGGCGATGGCGGCCGTCGCGGCGCCGAAGGCGAAGGGCGCGGGCGCGGCCGGTGCCGCGACGGCGGCCGTGGCGGACAGCGCGACGGCGGCGGCGAGGATACCGGCGGCGACGGTGATACCGCCGAGGGGCGAACGGGTGGTCACGGCGGAGGGGGCGTTGGTGGTCATGGCGTTCTCCTGTCTCCGTCTGTACTCGTGGATACCGACGTGGGGCGGGGGACGGAGCGGCGCATCCCCCGCCGCCTTGCCGGGCGCGCACATGCATGCGAGAGGACGTGAGGTGCCGGGGTCTTGAACCCGGGCGTGGACGCTACGATGAGGGAACGGAGAGCCCCATGGACCCCTTCAAGACGCTGACCGGGATCGCGGCGCCGCTGGCGCTGATCAACATCGACACCGACATGATCATCCCGAAGCAGTTCCTGAAGACGATCAAGCGCACGGGGCTGGGCGTGCATCTCTTCACCGAGATGCGCTACGAGGAGGACGGCGCCGAAAAGCCGGACTTCGTGCTGAACCGCCCGGCCTATCGCGCGGCCGAGATCCTGGTGACCGGGGACAACTTCGGCTGCGGGTCAAGCCGCGAGCACGCGCCCTGGGCGCTGAAGGACTTCGGGATCCGCTGCGTGATCGCGCCGTCGTTCGCCGACATCTTCTACAACAACTGTTTCAAGAACGGGATCCTGGCCGTCGCGCTGCCGCAGGAGGATGTCGACCGGCTGATGGAGGATGCCGAGCGGGGCGCGAACGCGACGCTGACGGTGGACCTGGAGACGCAGACCATCCAGGGGCCGGACGGGGGCTCGATCGGCTTCGAGATCGATCCGCACCTCAAGCACTGCCTGCTGAACGGGTTGGACGACATCGCGCTGACGATGGAGAAGGCCGACGCGATCTCGGATTTCGAGGCGTCGCGCAATGCGCGGGCGCCGTGGCTGGCGGGCGACGCGGCCTGAGCGCGGCCGGGCCGTGGGTACGACGGCCGGGAGCCGGGACGGACGGCACCGGCGCCGGGCTGTGCCGGGGATCTTGTGGGGGATCCTCTCGGGGATCCTGCTGGGCGTGACGGGCGCCATGGCCGAGGGTGCCGGACCGGTGGTCCCGCTCGATCCTCCGGCGCCGGGGGCGATCCGGGTGGCGCAGTACAACGCGGCGCTGTCGCGGGCGGGCGCGGGCGTGCTCCTGGGCGACATCCGGGCGCGCGAGGCGCAGGTGCTGGGCGTCGCCTCGGTGATCCTGGCGGTCAGGCCGGACGTGCTCGTGCTGAACGAGATCGACCGCGATGGCGAGGGCGCGGCGCTGGAGGCCTTTGCGGCGCTCCTGGCCGAGGGGGTCGGCGGGCTCGAGGGGCTGGCCCTGGATCACCGGGTGCAGCCGGTCTCGAACACCGGGCGGCCCTCGGGGCTGGACATCGACGGCGATGGCGAGGCGCTGGGGCCGGCGGATGCCTGGGGCTATGGCGCCTTTCCGGGGCAGTACGCGATGGCGGTCCTGTCGCGCTATCCGCTGGAGGGGCTGAGGACCTGGCGGCTGTTGCCGTGGTCGGCGATGCCGGGGGCGCTGAGGCCCGCGACGGGCGGCGAGACGCTGCATGACGACGCGACCTGGGCGCGGCTGAGGCTGAGTTCGAAGACGCATCTGGCAGTCGAGGTGGCGGTGCCCGGGGGGCCAGTGGCCCTGGTGGCGGCGCATCCGACACCGCCGGTCTTCGACGGACCGGCCGACCGCAACGGGCGGCGCAACCATGACGAGATCCGGCTGATCGGGGCGATCATGGACGGCGCCGGGTGGCTGGTCGATGACGACGGCCGGCCAGGGGGCGTCGATCCGGCGCTGCCGGTGGTCGTGGCGGGCGATCTCAACGCCGATCCGGCCGATGGCGACGCGCGGCGGGGGGCGCTGGCGGCGCTGCTGTCCCATCCGCGGCTGCAGGACCCGCGGCCGCTCAGCGAGGGTGCGGTCGCGGCCGCCGGTCAGGGGGGCGCCAATGCCCGCCACCGGGGCGCGGCGGAGGCGGATACGGCCGACTGGCGCGACGAGCCGGGGCCGGGGAACCTGCGGGTCGACTATGTCCTGCCGGATGCGCGGGCCGAGGTGACGGCGGGCGGGGTCTACTGGCCCGCCCCGGGGGCGCCGGGGGCCGACGCGGCGGAGGCCTCGGATCACCGCCTGGTCTGGGTGGATATCCGTCTGCCGTGATCGCTTCGGCGCTCGGGCGGGTTGGCGCGCGGGCGGGCGGTGCGCTTCACGCACCCTACCGATGCATTGGCCGCAGAGGCCGGGGTGGGCCCGGCGCAGGCGGGTGGGTGGGCGGGGCCTGCGACGGGCCCACCCCGGTCGGTCCGTCAGCGGATCGGCCGGAGGGGCGCGCCGCCGGCGCCGCCCGATCAGGCCAGGTGGCGGACGTCGGTGAGGCGTCCCGTGATGGCGGCGGCGGCGGCCATGGCGGGCGACATGAGATGGGTGCGCCCGCCGCGGCCCTGGCGGCCCTCGAAGTTGCGGTTCGAGGTCGAGGCGCAGCGCTCGCCGGGCGCCAGCTGGTCGGGGTTCATGCCGAGGCACATCGAGCACCCGGCCATCCGCCACTCGAAGCCCGCCTCCTGCAGCTTGGCAGCGATGCCCTCCTCCTCGGCCTGCAGGCGCACGAGGCCCGAGCCGGGGACGATCATGGCGCGCAGGCCCGCCTTGACGCGCCGACCCTCCATGATGCGGGCGACCTCGCGCAGGTCCTCGATCCGGCCGTTGGTGCAGGAGCCGATGAAGACCGTGTCGATCTCGATCTCCTCCAGCCGGGT